>DAOOIT010000092.1 GCA_035384565.1 Planctomycetota bacterium
CCCTCACGTGTGGGAGAAGATGAGGGCGTTGCCCTGGGCTATCCCATGCGAGCCCATCAGGCTTCAGAGAGAACCACCCTGCCGACAATTCCTGCCCACACTCTGACGCCGCGGGCGTGGGCCGGAATCAGAGGCGGTTTCTGATGCGGGAATCCTGCCGAGGTGGCCGCGAGCGTCCCGCTTGCGGCTTCCTCGATCTGTTCGACAAGCGGCACGCTTGTCGCTACGGGAGGCCGCAAGAGAAACCACCTGTGGGAATGGCCAACGCCCTTGGCGCCGCGGGCACTGCGCGGGCGGCCCGGCGCAGTCCGCCTTGACAAGCGGGCGACGCCTGGCTACCATTCACGCACACCCACGGAGGGGACAGGAGGCGACTCAGCGTGTCCGACACCCAGCAGACCAGCGGCGGCTCATCTGCCCTGCCCGGCCGCCGCGTGCAATGGCTCGCGCTCGGCCTCGCGCTCGCGGCGCTGGCGGTGGCCCTGTGCGCCTTGCTGCACTCGATGGGCCTGCTCCCCGATCTGGGCGCCGGCGGGCCGGCGGACCCCGAGAAGATCGAGGTGGACGCCGCGGCGTTCCGGGCGTATTTCACCGTGGAGAAGACGGAACTCGGCGAGGACGGGCGGACGCTCGTGCTGACGCTGAAGCGGACGAAGGCATTCCCGCTGGATGACGACGATCTGGACACCCTGGCCGAGAAGACGGCCAAGGGCGCCTCCGCCCTCCTGGCCCTGGAGGCGGTGGCCCGCGGCTACGTGCGGTGCGAGTGCTTCGACGCGGCGACGGCCTTCCTCGGCTTCACGATCGAGCGCATCCGCGGCTTGGCCCAACACGAGACGCTGGAACTCGCCGTCCCGATCGCCGGGCGTCGGGGGCTGAGCCGAGTCGTCCTCACCTACTGACCCAGCGCCTGGGCCCCGCCCGCAGGCTCCCGGCGTTCCCGACGCACGCGACGGCTCGCCCGCTGCGCCTCGGCAGGCCTCAGTCGGCGACGTCCCCCGTCGCGGCCCACTCGCAGCCGCGCAGCAGGCTCTTCTGGAACATGGGGTTCTCGAAGGTCATCATCGAGCACCCCTTGTGCTGCGCGCCGTCCCCGGGCCACACGTGGCCCATCACGTGATGGTAGACGCGCCCCTGGCCGTACTGCTGCACCGTCATCATCGGCTCGTCGCGGCCCGTGCCACCGGTCTCGGGCGCCGAGTAGGCCGTCGCCAGCACCCGGTACGGGGCGTTGTGCATGTGGACGAGTTTGTGGTACAGCTCGTCCCACAGGCGGAAGTCGCCCAGTCCGCGCGTGATGGGGTGCGCCTTGTCGGCGATCTTGACCTCGAACTCGTGGTACTGGCCGTGGCCCGTGCCCGCTCGCCACAGGAGGGCGACCATCGTCTCGTACTCCACCCAGCCGGGGAAGGCGTTGTCGGCGGCGTGCAGGACGACCAGGCCCGTGCCGCCCGCCACGGCGGCCACGAAGTTGGCCTTCGCCGCCTCGCTCCAGGCGGGGCCATTGTAGTCCGAGAACAGCAGGCGATAGCTCTTCAGCGCCGCCGCGTCCTCCAGCGCAGCCGAGGGGTTCTCCGTCAGCGTCACGTCGAACCTGCCCGAGCGCTCCAGCAGGTCTCGCAGGAAGGGCGACGATCGCCGCCAGTCGTGGTTGTTGGCGCCCGAGAGCAGCAGCGTCTTGATCCTGGCCACGGCCTCTCCTTTCGGCGAAGGGATGGGGTGCGGGCGGCCGTCCGCCGCCCAGCCAGTGGGGCATTCTACCGGCGTCGGAGCCTTCGCGCAACCGTGGGCGCCAGCGCGACATGGCCGAGGCGGAAGGGTTGTGGGCGGCGTGTCCACACGCCGCGAATCCCAGAGAGCGACCGCGAATCGCGCGAATCTACGCGAATCCAGCAGTGAAGACGGGAAGAGTCTCGCGCAGAGCCAGCAGCGGGAGCGGTGAAGAGAGCGCGCAGAGAGGAAGGGAAACGCGAATGGCGCGAATAGGCCTGAGAAACTGAGGGCGCGGCTCTTTGTGGGCGGGGGCTCTGTCCCCCGCGGGACAGGGATAGGAGGGCTCGCGGGGCACGGAGGCCCCGCCCACAGCGCCGTGCCTAACCCCCAAGAGGGCGACCGCGAATCGCGCGAATCCACGCGAATCCAGCAGTGAAGACGGGAAGAGTCTCGCGCAGAGCCAGCAGCGGGAGCGGTGAAGAGAGCGCGCAGAGAGGAAGGGAAACGCGAATGGCGCGAATAGGCCTGAGAAACTGAGGGCGCGGCTCTTTGTGGGCGGGGGCTCTGTCCCCCGCGGGACAGGGATAGGAGGGCTCGCGGGGCACGGAGGCCCCGCCCACAGGCGAAGCGCCGCGGAGGGCAGCGGCGCCACACGGGGGTCAGAATGGCGTGGCCTTGCCTCGGCACATGTCGTCGGCGCGCAGGCGCAGCGTGGTCTCCACCTGGACCATGTCCACTTCCACGGTGGGCTGGCCCGGCCTGGTCACTCGGAAGATGCGCCGGCTCTTGTCGGGCCTCTTGACCTCGGGGAACTCGCCGAAGAACCTTCTGTGCAGGTTCACCCGGGCATTGTGGTCGGCATTGGCCAGGTAGCCGCAGTCGGGGCAGGCGAAGAGCTTGCCAACGGGTTCGAAGACGGCTTGGCCGTTGCGGGCGGAGAATCGCGCGCCCAGGGAGCCGCAGCGGGAGCAGAGCTGGCTGGTCCAGTGGGGAACCGTGCGGGGAATGCCTTGGTGGACATTGGCGCCCCTTGGAGGCCCTCTGGCCGCTTCGTGCGGCCCCAGGCTGATAGGGGTTTTCTACACCCCCGGGGCGCGGGAGTCAAGTGCCTGGCGGAGCCGGCGAGTCGGGCGAATCGGGCGACGCAACACATTGGGGGCTGTCCGGGGGAGCCTACAACCTGTGGGGGGGGCATCCGGGGTGTCCCCTTCAGACCGGGAAGTCTGGGAGACTCTGGGAGACTCAGCGGGTTGTGGCTCGCCCGCAGCGGCCCCCAAGATGTGCTACGGCTGGGGCGGCTTGGGGTGGCTGGGCCAGAGGGGGTAGTGGCGGTTGAAGTCGGGGCGGCGGAAGTAGGCCTGGTAGGCGCGGGCGACGTTGCTGGGGCGCAGCGAGCCGTCGGCCAGGCGGCGGTAGACTTCGCGCCCGCTGTAGTAGTGGTGGTGCATGCCGAACTGGTCGAAGATGCGGAAGAAGTCGTTGAGGAGGAGGGTCTGGGCGAGGGAGTCGTCGGTGGCGCCGGCGAAGCCGCCGAACTCGCCGCAGTGCATGGCGCAGCCGTGGCGGATCTGGAATTCGATGGCGGGGAGCCAGAGGGCGTAGATGTTGGTGAGGTCGCGTTCGAGGGTGGGCCAGCGGTCGTCGGGCTTGTTGAGGCGGAAGTTGTAGTCGTGGAAGCTGTAGACGGTGAGGGGGTCGCCGGTGGGCTCGATGAGTTTGAGCTGCTGGATGGCGCCCCAGGCCTCGCAGGGCTCGATGTAGAGGAGGTGGACGTTGTCAATGGAGCGGATGCGTCGGGTGAGTTCCTTGATGGCGGGGTTGTAGCGGGCGTGGTGGTGGTCGAAGGGCTCATTGATGAGGTCGTAGGCCACGGCCCAGAAGGGGCGGCCTGCGAGCTGGCGGGCGATCTTCTCGTAGTGGGCGCCGACGAGGGCCATGAAGTCGGCGTAGTTGTCGCGGACGAACTCGCGCGGGCGGCCGAGGGTTTGATCAATGTTGTTCATGTAGTTCATGCCGACGGCGTTGGCGTAGTCGGCGGTGACTTGCACGCGGGTGCGTTGGTCGCCGGGGTTGGCGGGGTTGGGGGGTTTCTCGTCGGACCAGTTGTGCTGGGGGCGGAAGCTGTTGGCGCCGAGGGCGGCGAGGAGCTCCAGCTCGCGCTGGTTGCCGGGCACGCCGGCGTCGCCGCCGGCGAACATCCAGCTCGTGAAGCCGGCGAAGCGCGGGTACGGCTCGACGTCGTAGCTGTAGCTCACGCGGTCGGCGTCCATCACTGCGCGGTAGGGGGCCAGGAGGCCGCCGTCCTGGATGTCCACCGCTCGGCGGTCGAGCTTCAGGTTGCGGAAGCCGCAGTCGCGTGCGAAGCTGCACAGGGCCGGCAGCGGCGCCAGGCGGAGGGGCTTCGTGTCCCATTCGTCCCTGGTCTCGAGGAAGTCGTAGATCACCGTGTGGCCCAGCACGGGCCCGCGGGGGACTTTCTCGGTGGAGGCCTTGTCCCAGGGCTCGCCCGGGGAGAGGAGGCGGGTCACGGACATGTAGTCGAGGGGCACGGCCAGGGCGGCCCGGCGCCAGAGGCCGATGGCGTCGTCGAGGCGGAGGAGGAATCGGGGGTCGTCGAATTTCGCTTTGACCCAGGGGCGGACGGCGATGATGCGTTCTCGCGGGCGGCTCATCTTGATGGTCGTCTGCCCTGGCACGCCGTCAATCTTGGCCGGGCACCTGCGGAAGACGAGCAGGATCGGCCGCACGGGGCTGACGGCCGTGTGGGGCGTGAGCCACAGGAGCGCCCAGTTCGCCGAGAGCTTCCCGTCGCGGTCGGCCCGGTAGTCGCATCGCCCGAACTTCATCTGCCCGGGCAAGAGCAGCATGGCCTCGCCGGCGTGGTGGATTCGCAGGGTGTCGGTCCACGGCGTGAGCACGACGCAGGGGCTCAGGGGCGTCGCCAGGACGTCGGTGGGCGGAGTCTCTCTGGCGGCCGGCGCGTCGAGCGCGGGGCAGGCCAGTTCCACCGGGCCGACCAGGCCCCGCGGATCGCCGTCCGCGTCGATCCGGAAGGCGAGGAAGTTCTCTGCCCCGAACGCCAGCAGGTCCGCCGGCAACGGGTACGTGCGGTTGCCGGCTCCTGTGCCCAGTTCGGTGATTTCCCTGTCGTTGAGCCATACGCGCTCCCGGCCTGCGACGGCGAACGTCAGCACGACCTCGTTGCCCGCCCACTCGGCCGGGGCGTGGATTCGCGTGCGGTACCAGGCGATGCCCTTGTGCTCGGCGAACCGGGCGTCCTTGGTCCAGCTCACGCGGGGGTCAATCCGCTGCCACTGGTTCTCAACGTTGTGGCCGATGCTCCAGCGCAGGTCGCGCACGCCCTCGTCGTCGGGGTCGGGGGAGAAGAGGAAGCGCGCCCACTCGCCCGTCGGCCCGGCCTTGGTGGGCCCGGACACGGGGTTCACGCGAATGCCCCATTGGAGGATATCGCTGTCGGTGAGGCCGGCGTGCTCGATCCAGCCCAGGCGGTCGTAGCGGCTCTGGTTGAGATGGTTGAGGGGGTGGCGCACCTGGGCATCCACCTGCTCGCGAAGCCGCGCCGGGGCGCTGAGCGTGTCCTGGAGCGACAGGCCGTCCCCCACCACGGCAGCGGCCAGGGCGAGCGCCTTGCGCTCGTCGGCCTCAAAGGCCTCGCGGCTGGCCGCCTCGGTTTCGGCGAGCACGGCGTCGAGCGCCTTTCGCAGGCTGGCCATCTCGGGAATGTCCTTCGCCACGGCGGCGACCGAATCCGCCGGCGCCTTTTCCAGCGCTTCGACGCGCTCGCCCAGGGTGCGAGCCGCGCCGTGGGCCGTGGCGGCGCGCTTGAGCGCGGCTGCGTCCAGACGCAACGGCCCGCCCCACCCGTGCGCCTCGCCGCCCAGGATGTAGACTCCCCGCCTCAACATCAGGTCGAGCCGCCAGAGGGCGTCCTCCACATCCCGGCGGGCGCGGCGCACGAAGGCCGCGCGATAGGCTTTCGCCAGGAGGTCCTCGCTCGCGCGCAGCTCCGTCGGCGGCCCAGCTCCCTGCCCGCGCTGGCCCTCCTCGCGGACCGCCGCGGACGGGCCATCGTACCCGGGCCGCAGGAATGCCTCGGCCTCGACGACCGTCGTCGGCGCGAACTTGCGCACCCGCCAACCGCGGCCGCTCTCCAGGGATTGGATCGGCTTCATCCCCGTGTACAGCGCGCCGTCCAGCGCAAAGCCCTTGGCCGGCGCGCTCACGCACAGCGCATGCCGGCCGGGCGTCAGATGCTCGGTGAGGTCCAGTTCGTGGACCCGGGTGGGGTCGGCGGGGATTTCCGGGTGGTCCTTGTCGCGTGGCCTGGGCGCCCAGGAGTACACCTGCCGGCCGTTGACGTATACGTAGGCATAGCCGCTCGTCTGCAACAGCGCCGTGGCTCGGTCGGCGGCCTCGGGCACCTCCACCTCCACGCGGTAGACCAGCGGGCAGTCGGCCACGGTGAACCAGAACAGCGGCACGGCCTCGAACTTCGGCTCCTGACCCTCGGGCCAGTCGGGCACGATCCAGCGTCCCGCCAGCGTCGCCGATGCAGCGCCGAGCAGCGCGAGGCCCACCAGAGCGGGCCGAAAGGGCGTTCGGCTCATCCCTTCTTGCCTCCAAGCACGCGGTCCGCCGGGGCCAAGGCAGCCTACCACTGGGCCGCCGTCAGTGCAAGCGCCTCTTGTGGCCTGCCCGCATGGTCTCGACCCGCGCGGCCGCCGTGCTCCGGGCGGCCGCTGGGAGCGCTCAAGGCTCAGTGCACCGCGCGGCGCACGGGGCCGAGAGTCGGGCGGAACCGGCGGCCCGGCCGCCCCAGGCAGGCGGACACCCAGGGCACCCGGCGCGCTCCTGCTCACTTCGGCGCGGCGGCGCCCGCGGCCACCCTGGCGCCGGGGTTCTCCTCGCACACCGTCTTCGGGCCCACGACGATGATGTCGGCGGTCCGATGGCCCGAAACCCTGTTGCGGCGAATGGCGTTCTCGTCGGCAAGGCGGGTCTCGACCACCTTCTGGCCGTCCCGCTCGACCTCGCGGCGGGGCGGGTCGCCGCAGCGCTCCTCGATGCCCACCCACTGGGTCGGCTCCGCGAGGGTGCTCTCGACCACGTTGTCCTCGACCGTGTAGCCCCGGGCATCCTCGGCCGAGGCGAAGAGCGCGATGCCCGGCCACTGGCCGGGCCTTGCGCGCGAGTTGTCGCGGATGATGTTGCTGCGGATGACGCTGCCCGAGTCCATGCCGCCGTTGACCTCGACGCCTGCCCGGCCGTTGCGCTCGATGGTGTTGCCCTCCACGATGCAGCGGCGGTCGCCCGGGTTGCCCAGGCCGCCGACGCCGTGGCCCTGGTTCTCGCTCAGGACGCAGTGGCGGACGACCACGTTCTTGTCGTGCCAACAGTAGTAGAAGCCGTCGCCGCCGTTGGCGACCGCTCGGAGGTTGACCCACAGGCCGTCCGTGAAGTCGGTGCCCGAGTGGAAGCCGTGGCCCGAGTTGCCTGTGGCTACACAGTGCTCGACCCGGCAGTTCCGCCCCGCCTGGATGCTCACGCCATCGGCTTGCCAGTCGCGCACCTCGACACGCCGCAGGGCGACCCCGCTGCACCGCACGGTGTGGATGCCGCTGTAGTAGAAGTTCCGGCAGATGGGACGCTCGTCGCCTGCCCAGCCCTCCACGGCCAGGTCCTCCACGGCGATGTTCTCCTGCCCGTCGGCGGTGATCGCGGAGTAGGCGTGGTGGACGAGTGTGCCCGCCTGGGCACTCACGCCCAGAGGCCGCTCCAGCACGAGCGTGCTGCCCTCGACGGCCACGACCGCGTTGAAGTGGTGATTCCACAGGTCGCCCTCCCCGGCGAGCGTGAGGCCGTGGCCGGGGGGCAGCAATTCGGGGTGTTCGACCCGAATGGCCTTCTCGCCCTTCTTCGCCGGCGCGGCGAGCGCGGTGGTGAATCCCCACGAAACCTGCGCGCGGTTCCTGAGCAGCATCTCGCACGGAACGGGCTCGGCAAAGACGAGCGTCTGGCCGCGAATCTCCTTGACGCGATACGGCTTGATGTAGCCCATCCAGCTTGGCGCGCGGAACCGCCAGGCATAGGCGAGCATCCCGGGCGCCAGGGACGCCAGGTCGCC
Source organism: Planctomycetota bacterium (assembly GCA_035384565.1). Taxonomy (NCBI): domain Bacteria; kingdom Pseudomonadati; phylum Planctomycetota; species Planctomycetota bacterium. The sequence goes on from DAOOIT010000092.1 coordinate 7,859, forward strand.
TTCGACGACGATCTCCGTGCTGTTCGCCGGCGCGTCCCTGGCCACGTTTCGGCGCGTCTCGCGCCTGCCGGCCGCCAGAATGGTTCCGCGGCCCTTGCCCCGCAGGGTCGTGCCGCTCTTCAGGAACAGGTAGCGTTCCAGCGCGTACCGCCCCTCGGGCAGTTCCACCACCCCGCCCTCCGCGGGCAGCGAGTCAATGGCCCTCTGGAACCCGCAATCGCCGAGCGAGCGGTCAACGAACCTCGCAGCGTCCACTGTCGCGGCCGGCGTCCGGGTGCAGGCCACCACGGCCGCGAGCCCGACCCCCCACAGCAAGAGGGGCTTCACCGCTTCTTCTCCTCCACCTTGGCGACAAGGAAGTAGGCCCGCGCCTCCTGGCCCGTAAACGGGTCGGTGATGACGACGGACTGCCGCCCCGGCGGGTGGTCGAGGGCCAAGGGCAGCTCGAATGTGTGCTTTCCGCCCGGGGCCAGCACCACGCGCCGGTAGGCGGCAAGCTCTCTTCCCGACGCGTCGAAGACCTGTAGCCGATACGGCACGAGGTCCACTTCCACCTCCTTGCCGTAGGTGAGCATGTGGCACTGCACCCGCACCGCCGAGCCGGGCTCGTGCCTCCCCTCCTCGGCCTTGGCCATCGGCTTCTGCAACTTGCAGTCGGTGAGCGCGTAGAGGCGCACCGTGCCCTCGGGGAAGGTGTCCTGGATCTGGTCCGTCTCGCCGAAGTACCGGTGCGTGCGCAGTTCGTAGACGTGCGCCTTGCGGTCGAAGCGCACGTTCGCGTGGCCCTCCATCCTAGGCGAGACGTGGCGGGCGACGATCAGCGTGCGTTTCGAAGGGGACTCGTAGTACCACGTTTCCGCGCCGAAGACCGGCTGCCCGCCCTGGAAGAGCCTGCACCGTGGCTTCACGCCGGCCATGGCCACCACGTGGTCGAGAAGCTCCCACTGCGCTCTCTGCACAGCGTGCCCCCCATCGAGTGCGAGGCGCGCGTTGAGCCAGTAGACCTTGCCCTTGCCGGCGTCGCGCACGGTCCACACCGGCAGGTCCTTCCCCTCCACGCTCACGCCCGTCAGCACGCTGGCATCCTTCGCCTGCACCCCCGCGAGCGCGACGTCGAGCGTGAGCGACGGCCCGCCGGGCGACGCGGCCATCGTCTTGCCGAGAGGCGTCGCCTGAGCAGTGTCCACGCCCGCCAGGGGGTCGAGGAGGCAGCCTTCGGGGTGCGGAGTGCCGCGGAGGTTGCGCCAGCCGTTCCGCCCGAGGCACAGCACGACGCCGCCGGCCTCGGCGAAGCGCTTCACCCCCTCGGCTTGCTCGCTGGAGAGGCAGCTCGCCTGCTCGAGGAGGAAGAGCCGGTAGCCGTCCTTCTCCAGTCGCCCGGCCGCCACGTCGTCCATCGTCACGAGGTCATGCTGGAAGCCCAGTTCCTCCACCAGGGTCTTGGCGCCCCGGGCAAGGGCCGCGGAATCCGCGAGCCACGAGGGATATGAGTAGCCGATGGCGATCCTGTCGGCGGCAAAGGCGCTCGCGAGGATGAGGCGGTCGATCCCCTCCGTCAGGTCGCGGAACTCCTCCTTCGCCAGGGTCGCATAGGCGGCGGCAGGCCGAAGGTCCGGGGTGGCCACGTCCCGCAGGTCGCCGGCCCAGCAGAGGCTGCCGCCATTCAGCAGCGCGAGCCAGGGGGCCAGGCGGGCGGGGGCGTCGGGCGCCCTCACGGGCTGGTCGAGGCGCACGCCGAAACGGGCGCCGGGGGCGAAACAGCGGAACAGCTCCTCGAGCACGCCCTGACGCCCGCCTGCGGCCACCGTGCCCCTGCAACACGTGGCGTAGCGGCTCCAGTCCACCGGCCAGGCGTCGGAAGGCTCGGCAGTCGTCCACTCGCCGACGGCGAGTTCCGGGGCGATCTCCGCGGCCCACGCGGCCGGGGCCTTCAGGTAGCGCTCGCCCACCCACTCGCCGAGGAAGAGGCGGAACTCGAGCCACGGGGCGAGGTTCGGCGAGGTGCCGAGGTCCCGGCGTTCCCTCGGCACCACCTGGGCGAAGTCGGCGAACTGCGCGCCCCACGCCCGGTTCAGCTCGGCGATGTCCGCATACCGCGGCTTCAGCCACTCGCGGAACGCGGCAAGAATCTGCGGGTGGCCTGCCAGGCCCTCGGGAACGCGCCGCTCGCCGCCCAGGGCGATGAGCCGAGCCCCGGAGTCGAATTGCTCCCGCGCCTGCTTCTGCCAGTCGGCCTTCGCGCCGTCCGCGGCTGCCAGGTCCTTCGCCACGGGCAACCCCACGGTCGCGGCCTTGACGCCCCCGGTCGCATAGAGCACGGCATCGTCGTCCGAGCCGCTGTGCAGGGTGAGGCCCCCGTCGTGCGTCGCGGCGAGCAGCCCTTGCAGATGGAGCGGGTCGCGCCGCGCGGCGCCCCACACGCCGAGGGCGAAGCCCTGCCCGACAGGCGATCTGGGCGGGAGCAGGAACAGGTCGGCTGTCGCTTCGGCCAGCAGGCGCGGCGGCTCTTCCGCCGAGTAGAAGCGCGCGACCACCTCGTGGTACGGGTCCAGCGCGCGCACCTCCCGAAGCATCGAGCCGGCCTGGCCCCGGCCGTTCGTCAGCCTCACGTCGTGAATGCTGCGGGCGACGAGCCGCCCGAAGCGGTCGAGCACCGACACCTCCAGGCGCCCGCCGGGCGTCGCGCCCGCCAGCTCGACGATGCACGCTCCCGGTTGCTCCGCGGGCTGGTAGGCGCTGGGCTGGGGCGCCACCTTCATCGTCACGGCCCCATACGCCGAGGCGCCGGCGGTGCCGAACGCGAGAGTCCTGCCGTCCCCATCGCGCACGTGCACCTCGATGCCCAGCGGCCCGCTGTCGGGGGCTTTGCCCAGCGTGACCAGGTGCTGGCTCTCGCCCTCCGGCAGGTCCACCGTGGCGGCCCCGTCGGTCCGCACCTCCCAGCGCCGGCTCCTGAGGGTCACCTGCACGAGCGCCTTCGCCTTGCCCCCCGCGTTGCGGACTCCCACCGCCACGACATTGCCTTTGAGCGCCGCCTCGGTGACGACGATCGGCGTGTCCTGTCCCGCCGCCCATCGAGCCAGGTCCGCAAGGAACGCATAGCTGTACTCGAACCCGCGCCAGCGAAGCTCGGCGACTCGGGCGGTCTCGCGCAGGAGGCGGAGGGTGGCCCACTCGCCCAGCGCGGCTGCGCCCGCGTCGCCATCGTCGCGCCACGGGCATACAACCAGCGCCACTCGCCCCTTCCCCAGCGCGTAGCGGCGCACGGGCGGCACGCTCACGGCCGCGCTGGGCAGCGGCGGCTCGGCCAGTTCCCTGAGCCCGGCGAGCGCCGCGGCCAGCTCGGGCTCGTCCTTCGGGTCGCGCACAACAACCACGGCGCCCATCCCGTCGCGCACCCGCCCCAGCAACTCTCCCGCGAGTTGGGCCTTCAGCCCCGCGTGCCACGGGATGCCCAGCGTCACGAGCACCTGGGGCGCGAACGACGCGATCTTCTTCTGGAGCTCCGCCAGGTGGTCGGCGCTCAGCCCGTCGGCCGGCGGCTCAGGTCTCGCGACGGCGAAGTAATCGGCCGCAATATCGGCCCGTTGCACGAACTCGCGCACGTGCGCCAGCGTGTGGCCGGCCGGGGTGAGGAAGAACGCCTTGAACTCGCCCCTCGCGTGCCGTTTCAAGAGGGGCAGATGCGGCGTGGCGAGCTGGAGGTCCAGCGTCCTGAGCGGCGTGTGGGCCGCGGGCGGCCCCTCGGCCTCGGCGGCGAAGGCGGCGCCCCAGGCAAGAACCATCGCGATCGCGAGCCGGTCGGCCATGAACCACTCCTTCTCAGGCTGCCGCGAACTCCTTCATTCCCTATGCTTCTACCAAAAGCTCCGCCGCTTGTCCAGCTTGCAGCGCCGAGGGCATTCGAGTAGCATGCGGCGGGCTCTCAGAGGAGCGCAGACATGCTCGAAGCAAAGGGACTCTGGCTCGCCGCCGCCCTCGTGCTGCTCGCAGCGGCGGCCCAGGCGGGGGAGATTCGCCGCCTGTCGCGCGCCGAACTCCTCGACCGCCTCCGCGGCGGATGGGCGGGGCAGATGATCGGCAATGTCCAGGGGCTGCCCTTCGAGTTCAAGTACAAGGACGAGCCCGGCCCTCTCCCCGACTTCACGCCCAACCTGCCGCGCTGCCCCAGCGACGACGATACGGACATCGAATGGACCCACCTCCACACGATGGACCGCCTGGGCACGCTGCTCGTGCCCTACCCCGAACTGGCCCGCGAATGGGTGCGCTCGATCAACCGCCGCATCTGGGTCTCCAACGAGCAGGCCCGCAAGCTCATCGGCCAGGGCATCACCCCGCCCTGGACCTCGCACTTCGCCCTCAACCCTCACGCGAGGTACAACCTCTCGGGTCAGTTCTGCGCCGAGGCATTCGGCCTGCTGGCCCCCGGCCTGCCCCGCGAGGCCGCCCGCATCGCCCGGCACTACCTCCACATCACCGTCCGCGGCGAGCCGATCCAGGCCGGCGCCCATACCACCGCGATGATCAGCCTGGCCTTCTTCGAGCGCGACGTGCCCCGCCTCATCGCCCGCTCGCTGGCCGCCGTGGACCCCGAGAGCCAGCATGCCGAGATGCTGCGCGACGTGATCGCCTGGCATCAGCAGTGGCCCAGCGACTGGCAGGCGACCCGCTCGGCCATCCAGAGGAAGTACCGCGACGAGCGGGGCTGGAACATGAACGCCACCGTGACCAACGGCGCCCTCGTCGCCGCCGCGCTGCTCTACGGCAAGGGCGACTTCGTGCAGACGATGCGCCTGAGCTTCGCCATGGGCTACGACGCCGACTGCAACGCCGCCACCTGCGGCACCGTGCTCGGCGTCATGCTCGGCGCCAAGGCCATGGCCGCCCACCCCGGCTGGGTGCTCCCCGAGCACTACGACAACAACACCCGCGACGGCCTGCCGAAGTCCGAGACAATGGACGACCTGGTCGCCCTCACCGCCCGCCTCGCCGAGAAGGCCATCCTCGCCGCCGGCGGGAGGATTGTGGGCGCGATGTCCCCGTCCCGCGACACGCGGCGTGGGGACACGCCGCCCACAGGCGACGGCGATGCCGCCGTCTACCTCATCCCCGCCCAGGAGCCGGCCCTCCTCGAGCGCCTCAAGGACGGCTTGCCCACGGGCGGCCTTGACGAAGTGAACGCGGCAATGGACAAGGAGGCGCTCGCGCGCCTCGACGACCCCAGCCCCGCCGCCCGCGCCTTCGCCGCCATCCGCCTCGCCAACCGACGCGACCGACTCTCCCCCGCCGAAGCGGCCCGCGTGCGCGCCGTGCTTGACGAGGCACTCAAGGACGACGTGCTTGCCCCTCTCGCCAGGCCCTGACGCCCCCCTCCCAAAGGTTCCAGTACCTGCGGGAGGACACCCTCGGCAGCCCCTGACCGCTTCGCCTTCTCCTGTCACATATCACGCATCACGCATCCCTCACGGCCCCTCCCCCACCCGCACCTTCTCCAGCCTCCCATCCACCATGTTCCGGTGGACCAGCATCAGCCGATGCGTGCCGGCGGGCAGGTCCAGCTCGCCGCCGATGCGGGTCACGACCTCCTCGGAGACGGTCTTCGGCTTCTGGGGGCCGTAGCCAGGGGGCGAGTCAATCGGCACATCCTTCGTCCCCGTCGTCAGCTTGTCGAGCCTGCCGGCCGGCTGGCCGTCGAGCACCACGTCAAAGGCCATTGGCCGACGCTCCTTGGGCACGAGGGTGTCGCGGAGGGCCAGGATATCCTCCCACACGCCCTGGGAACGGGGGCGGCGGTCCGAGTAGCGGAAGACGCCTTCGGCGGCGATGGCCGTCCTGCCCGGCTTCTTCACATCCACGACGAGGAGAATGGCGTCGGCGAAACGGAGGTCGGCCTTCCAGTTGCCGCCGGGCGTCCAGGCGTCTTCGTAGCCCTTCGCTGTGCGAAGCTGGGGGATGAAGTCCTTGCACTCGATGGTCGCGGGCACGTCGAGCGGCTTGTGCACGAAGGGCGGGATGGGCTGGACTTCGCTCTCCTTGAGCGGCTGCTTGTCGAGGAACCTGACGGTGAAGGGCTTCGGCTCATGCCGCACGGTGAGGCCGCGGGAGGTGAGGCCGCGGCCCTTGGCCTGGTCGGGCTCACCGCCAACGTGGAATTCGCGGAAGAGGGCCTCGCGAGCCGAAGCAACGCTCTCCCCAAGCCAATCGTCGCTTGGCCGCCTCAACGCCTCGACACCGGCCATCAGCCCGTCCAGATCGGAGCCTTGGATCACAATCGCCGATCTTTGCGGGTGGAACGCCTGGGGAATGCAGTGAACGATGGCCCGGCCCGGGCCTGGGAACTCGCGGGAGACCTCGGGCCAGAGGACGCCGACCTTGGCGAGGTGCTCGGCCATCTCGTTGTCGGGCCGCGTCGCCAGGTCGAGCAGCACCACCGTCTCGCCCACCTGGTAGCCGCCGAGGGTGGCGAAGTAGTCGTTGCGATTGACCGTTGTGACCTTGATCCTGCCGATGGTCTCTCCCTTGTCGGCGCGAGCGTTCTCGGCGAGTTGCTCCGGCGTCGGGTCGTAGGCGAGCCAGTAGGTCGTCACCTCGGGCTTGCGGCGAATCTCGGCCTCGATGCCCAGGCGGCCCAGCACCTGCTTGAGGCGTTCGGCGGCGGGGAGGAGCTTGATGGTGTGCGGCGTCTCGAAGAGCGGCACGATAGCCTTGCCCTTCCCCGCCAGCACTTCGCGGAGGCGGTCGCCGTTGCGGAAGAGCACCCTGTCGTCAAGCGTCTGGGCGAGGGAGCGGAGGCGGCGGGGCGGCTTCACCGTCACGGGCAGTTCCGCCACGTCGCCCGTCAACTGCGACCGCACGGCCACCTTCCACTCGCCCGGTGGGGCATTGAGCGGAATCGGGTAGGCCATGCCGAACGACCCCTCGCGCGTCGTGCTGCGATAGCGCTCCATGGCCACCGACCGGTCGGGCCGCAGGAGCGCAAGATGGAAGGGCAGAGCGGCAGCAAGCGCGCTGCCCTCCTTGTCGAGGAAGCTGATCTGGACAGCCAGGCCATCGCCGGCCCGTACCGACTGGCCGGCGCGAACAGCTATCTTGCTCGCCTCGCGACGGAGGAGCGCAAACACGCGGGCAGTGGTGGCTGAGAGGTCGCAACGCAGGTCCGGCTCGAGGCGCACGATGACCTTCTCACCCGCCCGCGGCCAACTGCCGCGCACCCGTTCCTCGGTCAAGTCATAGATGACGCATCCAGCCGTCTGGCTGCTCGGGAGCAGCTTTTCGGACACCTCGAACCAGTCGGTGTGGGTCTTGATTGACGAGTCGTTGACGCAGAGGAGGTACTTCGCATCGCGGCCGCCGTCAACCTGCGTCACAGTGACACGCGAGTCGGCGCCCCTTTCAGGCCGCAGCCAGGCGCTGCCCGTGTCGCCGAGGGCATTGATCGCCGCGGGCGCTATCTCGCGGTGCCATTCCTCAGCCAGGGCGATATGGCGCAGGCCCTCGGGGGTGTTGGGGCTCGACCAGTTGTAAGGCCGGGCACTCTCGACGAAGGGCAACGTGATGCCCAAGGGCTTCGCGCCGGCGAGCTTGACCGTGGAAGAGCCGTCCACAAGGACGAGGCCGCCACCCTTGGCGAATGCCTCGATGCCAGAGACGACTTTGGGCGGGAGGGGGACGGTTTGGCCCGCGACGACAAGGGCTTTGACGCCGATTGTGGGCGGGACGTCTCCGTCCCGCGAAGAAACGCGGGGCACGGAGGCCCCGCCCACAAGAACAGCCTCAACCTCTTCTTCAGTTATGAAGCGGGGGGTGTAGCCGAGGCGGGTGAGGCTGACGAGGAGTTTATAATACGCCGTGCCGAAGCCCTGGCAGACGTGTTGCCTCGCCATCTGGCTACGCGAGTAGAGGATGCCGACGCCATAGTCGCCCCGGCACTCGGTGGCGAGGAAGGCGAAGCGGTTGAGGAAGTCGCGGCCGGCGTGAAGGTCTTCGGCGACGGCCTTGCCCTTCATCTCGCTCCAGTGGGTCTGCTTGTTCATGCCGCCCAGCACCGTTGAGAAGCCTTCGAGGGCAAAGCCGGCCCCCGAGGCACCGTGGGCGAGGTTGTGGGCGATGGCGCGGACGAACTTCCCCGGATACTCGGCCTGGCCGTGAACCATGCCCAGGCTGGTGCCGACCCAGATGGGGATGAACTGTGGGCGGGATGGAGTTGTGGGCGGGACGTCTCTGTCCCGCGAAGAGACCCGGGGCACGGAGGCCCCGCCCACAGGTGAGGCCATGCCGCGGTTGGTGTTGAGCATCGCAGCACTGAAGAGCCACTGATACGCGTAGTCGGGGCCGGCCACCTGGTCGTTCCAGGCCGTGATGTAGCGGATATCGAAGGGCCGATAGGCCCAGGGCACGTACTGGCCGTCGCGCACGGCGGCGTGGTCAATGTTGATCGTGCCCGTGTGGTGCATCGAGGGGACAATGGGGCGGAGGGCGGCGATGTGGCCGCGGTCGCTCTCCTCGTAGATGCCCATCAGATAGGCCGCCCAGGCGTCAATCCGCTTCTCCAGCTCAGCCAGCTTCGCAGGCTCCAGGGGCTTGAGGTGCTGGGCCATCTCCTCGATCCATCGGGCGGTCGGCAGGTCAATGGCGGGGGCGAACTCGGGCCGGCCGATGGCGAGGAGATAGGTGATGTATTCGTCGAGGCGGGGGGCCTTCAACCCCGTGCGGCGGGTGAACTCGTCGTAGACCGCCTGGTCGCTTCGGGCGATGTAGTTGCGGAGGCCCTCCTCCTGCTGGCCCCAGCCCCAGTAGACCAGGAGCATCTTGCGGGCGAGGAGGCCCACGGGGTCGAAGTCGAGGCAGAAGCCCGCGAAGCTGGGATAGCGGCTGTTGGCCTGGGCCGAGAGGGCGAGGCGCTGCCTGAATGAGGCCAATTCAAGGGGATAGACGCGAGCCGGGTTGAAACTCATGGGCCGCGTGTAGGGGTTGGCATAGAGCATGGCGGAGGCCGCGGTGAACTCGTCGAGGAGCGGCTCGCGGTCCATCTCGGACGCGCACATCGAGAAGGCCACGTCAATGCCGGTCTCGCGGAAGGTCTGGGGCACGGACTTCCGCCAGTCGGCGAGCGCGGCGGCCTTCCTGGCGGGGTTGCGGGCCACTTCGGGCGGGAGTTGCGGCGGGCTGGGCATGCTCTCGTCGGTGATCGCCCCGGGCGACTTGCGGATGGGGCTGGCGAGGGTCACCTCCACGCCCGTCGGCCGGCCGTTGACGTGGAAGGCGTACGTTCCGGCCGCCAGGCCCTCGGTGCCCATCACCAGCGCGGATGGCTTGCCCTGGTAGACGAGCAGCGGCGGCCCGCCCTCCCCTGCCAACTCGATCTTCACCTCGCCCTCGGCGCCCTGGACGGCGAGGGGCACTTTCTCGCCCACGACGTAGGCCGCCCGGTCGAGCGGGAGAAGCACGGCCGGCTCGGCGGCCGCAGCCACAGTGGCAACGACGAGCCAGGTCAAAACCCAGGAGCAAAGCCTCATCGGTGTCTCCCTCAAAGACTCAGGCACGCCTCGGCGGCGAGCCAGAAGAGCTTCTCGCGGGTCGAAGCGCGATGCCACCAGTCGCGGTGGTCCCAGTCGGCCCCGCTCACGTCGTCGCCGCCGTAGAGGAGCTGGGCGAAGGCGACGCCGCGGAACTGGGCGACGGCGAAGAAGGCCGCGGCCTCCATCTCGACGGTCAGGCAGCCCTCGGCGCGCCGCCGCCGCACCATCTCGGGCGTCTCGCGGTACGGGGCGTCGGTGGTCCACGTCTTGCCGACCATGTACTCGACGCCGTGCCTCTGGAGCGTGGCCTCGATGGCGGCAACGGCTTGGGGGCTGGCGGCCACCTCGCGGCCGGGCGGCAGGTAGTGGTAGGAGGTGCCCTCGTCGCGGAGGGCGACGGACGGCACGAGCACGTGGCCCGCGGCAATCGTGCGGTCGAGCACGCCGGCCCCCCCGCAGGCGATGAACTTGCGGCAGCCGCGGGCGATCGCCTCCTCGAGCAGGCCGGCCGACAGCGGCGCGCCCACGCCCGGCTGGAAGAAGGCCAGCCGCCGTCCCTCGACGTTGATCTCATAGAGCAGATGGGAGCCATGCTCCCACTTCTGCTCGGCCACGACCCGAGCGCGCCGGCTCTTGGCCACCTTCTGCACCACGTCCCGGAAGAAGCACGGCACGCAGTGCTCGGGCACGTCGAGGCGTTCGGTGATCTTGCCCGGCTCGATCACCGCGTCGCGCGAAGGGTCGAAGTCCAGAATCGGGTAGTCGGCCGCCATCACGCGCTCCTTCCGAGCGATAGGATAGGGGGCGGGCGGGCTGGTGTCAATCGCCCGTCGCCCAGGGGTGTGCGCGAGGGTGCTTGACTCCTGTGTTCACACCGCGTCCTCAACCTCCCGCGGGTTCGCAACCCGCGGGAGGTTCCTGCCTCGGGAATCCCCGGAACAGGGAAAGGCCCGCTGCAAGGGTGGCCGCGAGCGTCCCGCTGGCGGCTCTCCTCATCCGTTCGACAAGCGGGACGCTTGTCGCCACGAGAATCGCCAGCAGAAGCTGCCCACGGAATGGCCCACATCCGTCCCTCAGGCTTCGGGCGAGGGTGCTTGACAGAGCGTGGCCCCGAACGGTAGAACGGGACGCGACGGGCGACACTCAGTGGCCACTCGCGCTCAGGAGACGAGGCATGCAGATTCGCAAGTTCACGGACGGCCGTCCGTTCGCCATGGGCCAGGGCGACACGCGCAACGTCTACGGCCCCCACAACGGCGCCAGGCACCTGACGTTCAACTACGCGAAGTTCGCGCCGGGCGTGGCCTTCACCCAACACGTGCACGACCGCTCAGAGGACCTGATCCTCGTGCTCGAGGGCGGCGGGGTGATCCGGCTGGATGACCAGGAATTCCCTATCGAGGCGGGCGACGTGATCCTGGTGTCGGAGGGCGAGTTCCACGGCACGGTGGCCGGGCCGGACGGGCTCACGTGCGTCTCGGTGCAGGCTCCCCCCGATCCCAGGCTGTACGACGGTTCGCGCGACCGCGCCTCTTCGCGCGGGGCGTGAGGCGCCCGGCTCGAGA
>DAOOIT010000093.1 GCA_035384565.1 Planctomycetota bacterium
CGGCCAGAATCGCGGGCGTCGCAGTCCCACGCGGATGCTTGGACAGGCTCCTAGGGCAAAGTCGAAATGCCCCGCTCGGAATGCGGACATGAGAGCACGGGCTTTGGGCCGTCGTGCAAGACTGGTATTTGGATCGCGGGGACGTCAGCAGGCCAGCCTCACACCGTTGACGAGGCAGCCGCGTAGGAGAAGCTGACAATGGGCCGCGTCGCCCAGACCGATCGCCTCTGCGAGGCACCAGGAATCCATCTCAAGACCCATGGCCGCTGCGACGCCTGAGAACCCCCCGCGGGCAAGAGGTTAGACCGCCGCACGACCCTGCTCTCCCGCAGGCTCTCCCCCCGAACCGGAGGCCGAGGGGAGAGCCCTGGGACGGCGCTGCACACCGTTACCCGTGCACCATACACATCGGTCGGAGCGCTCGCTCCTGGGTGACTCCTTTTGGGATGTTTCCCCTCGCCCGACCCCACGGCGTCGGTGTGGGCTTGTCAGTACGAGTAGCGGGTCGCCCAGTACTTGTTGCCATCCTCACCGATGGTCGAGATCGTGGCGCCGTTTCCGATCACCGTGAGGTTGATCCTGGTCAGTTGGTGGAACTTGTCCACATTGTCAACCCCAAGCCCGAACTTGCACTTGAGGGTGAACGTGGCGTTGCCAGTCTCCGCATCGAACTCATCCAACTCGATCTCCCAGCCGGCCGACATGGGGTTCTTGTCGGTTGTGGTGAGAAGGATAGGGCCGACAACGGCTCCAACCGGCACGGAGCCCGCGTAAGTGCTCTTGGTAGAATCGGTTGCCCGGATCAACTCGGCGACCGACCATTGGCCATCCCCAGCCCCGTTCCCAAACTCATCCCCGATGTCCCAGATGGCAAGGTCCCCAGTCGGCGCCGGGAGCACGAATATCTTGTCCGCAGCGTGGATGCTGGCGTTGAAGATGGCGCCCACGACGGCCTGTCGGTTGGCCGCGGAGACGCCGATCTCGAAGGTGTCCATCGCCTTCTGCACGATTTCGCCCGTGGCAGGGTTGACCTGGCTGTTTCCGGCCAGCCGCTTCGAAGTGCCCTGGTAGGCGATGCCAGACCCTGCGGAGCCCGTGCTCTTCACGCAGATGTACTTGATGCCTCCCAGCTCGATCCGGCCAGGGCCTTCGTCGGGCGACTCCACCTCGGCCATCGCGGTCGTCAGCAGTTGGCCGTAGTCGAGGGTCTTCTGAGGCGACAGCCCGGAGACTCGCTTGACCTCGCCGGCGGTCAGCAGCGCGATCACCGAAGTGCCGTCAGGCATGGCAAACCCCGTCAGGAACCTGTGCGGCGAGTCGAGCGTCGAGAGTGAAGGCTCAACGTAGAGCAGGCTCAGGCACTCCCCCAGGGTGAGCTCGCCGCCCAAGGGGTTTGCGAACACCTTGGGGTTGGGAACGAACGGCGCCAGGGCCTCGGACAAGTCGCAGCCCTGCGGAGGATAGCAGCCGTTCTTGTGGAAGTACAGTTCGAGGCCGACGCCGATCTGTTTCAGGTTGTTCTCGGCCTCGGCAATCCGGGCTTGCTGGCGCGCGGAACCGTACAGGGAGAAGCCCAGAGAGAGCAGGAGCCCCAGGATCACCACGGCCGCCACGACCTCGACCAGGCTGGCGGCAGTCTTCTTCGGCCTGCGGTTGAGGAACGATATCACGACTTCCCTCCTTCTTGCGTAGAGAGCAGCGGCGGCACCAGTGGCGAGAAAGAACCGCACTCGCGAGACACTGCGCCCGCGGTGCGGTGGATGCGACCCCCGCCGCACTCGCCACGGCAGCCGCCCCGGCCAGAGCGAACCATCTGTGCCTGTAGTAACACCTCCTTCGTGGTCGAATCGCTGTTCCCAAGTGGGCCGGGGCGGATGGCTGCCCTCCGTGGACCCGCAGCCTGGAACCCCACGGCGGTCGGCTGGGAACAGGTGGAGTCGGCCTGCGCGCCAACCCCACAAGGTCGTCCCCTGAAACCACTCAAGTTTGACACGGAACCCCCAAGCCGCTTGCGACATCGTGAGGCCGCATAGCTCGGAGCGAGCTTCGGCCTCGAACGCGCAAGAAAATACCATGCGGGTGTCGGGAGGCAAATCAGGGGGCCGTATTATTCATGTCACGCGAGATCAATGATTTATGGCTAGTAGAACTGTGTGAGGCGCGGTGGCTGGCGGGGCGCCGCATGCGCATGGCGATGGCGGACCGGGCGGCCGTTCGAGGGGCGAAGTCATCCGATGGGGCGGTCTGGTCGCCTCAAGCCATTGCCAGAGTTGAAGATAGATCAAGCAGGGGGGGAAACGGCTGGGTGGGGGGTGCGCCGGCGTGGGCCGGCGCACCCCCTGCGCAGATAGCTGGCTCAGTCCTTCAGCCACTCGGTGTGGAAGCTGCCGGGCCTGTCCACCCGCTCGTAGGTGTGGGCGCCGAAGTAGTCGCGCTGGGCCTGGATCAGGTTGGCGGGCAGGCGGCTGCGGCGATAGCTGTCGAAGTAGGCGAGGGCCGAGCTGAAGGCCGGCACCGGGATGCCCATCATGCTGGCCGCGGCGATGACTTCGCGCCAGCTCGCCTGGGCCTTCTCGACGATGTCCTTGAAGTACGGGTCGAGCAGCAGGTTGGGCAGGGCGGGGTTGCGGTCGAAGGCTTCCTTGATACGGTGCAGGAAGCGTGCCCGAATGATGCATCCGCCGCGCCAGATCATGGCCAGGTCGCCGAAGCGGATGTCCCAGTGGTACTCCTTGGCGGCCTCGCGGATGAGGGCGAAGCCCTGGGCGTAGGAGCAGACTTTGGAGGCATAGAGGGCTTGGCGGATCTTCTCGATGGCTTCGGCGCGGTTAATCTCCCAGCGGACGTCCATGGGCCCGACCAATTGCTGGGAAGCGGCGACACGTTCGTTCTTGATGGCCGAGATGCAGCGGGCGAAGACGGCTTCGGCGATGGTGGGGGCCGCGACGCCGAGCTCCAGGGCGTTCTGGCTCGTCCACGCGCCCGTGCCCTTCTGGCCCGCCTTGTCGAGGATCACCTCCACGAGGGCGTTGCCTGTGTCGGGGTCCACCTTCGTGAAGATGTCGGCGGTGATCTGGATGAGGTAGGAGTCGAGGTCGCCGCGGTTCCATTCGGCGAACACCTGGTGGAGTTCGCTGGCCGACAGGCCGAGCGCGTTGGCCATGATGAAGTAGGCTTCGGAGATGAGCTGCATGTCGCCGTACTCGATGCCGTTGTGCACCATCTTGACGTAGTGGCCCGCGCCGTCGGGGCCGATGTAGGTGCAGCAGGGGTCGTTGCCCACCTGGGCGGCGATCCGGGTGAATATGGGCTTCACGAGCGTCCAGGCCTTCTTCTGGCCGCCGGGCATGATGGCGGGTCCGTGGAGGGCGCCTTCCTCGCCGCCGCTCACGCCGGTGCCGATGTAGAGCAGGCCCTTGGCCTCGAGGGCTTTGTTGCGGCGAATGGTGTCCTTGAACAGCGAGTTGCCGCCGTCAATGATCAGGTCGCCCTTCTCGAGCAGGGGCACGAGCTTCTTAATGAAGTCGTCCACCGGCTGGCCCGCCTTGACCATGAGCATGATCTTGCGAGGGCGCTTGATCGAGGCGACGAAGGCCTTGAGGCTGTACGAGGGGAGGATGCGCTTGTTCCCCTTGGCGGGGCCCTCGACCATTTCCTTGGTGCGGGCGGCGGTGCGGTTATACACGGCGCAGGTGAAGCCCTTGCTGGCGACGTTGAGTGCCAGGTTCTGGCCCATGACCGCGAGGCCGATGATGCCGAAACTGGCCTGTGGTTTGGCCGGCGGGTTCGATGCCTTTGGCATGTGCGGACCACCCTTTCTGTTGTGGGACGGCGTGCAAGCGCCTTGCGCTTGTCGTGCCAGTATCTTAGCGGGTGGCCCGGATGGCGTCAAGTCGGGTGAGGAGCGCGAGATGGATGGGTCGGGCGTTGGAGGGACGGTCGGGCTATGGGGTGGGGGTCGGAACGCCCGTGGAGGCGCGAATCAGCTCTCGGCGCGGATCGGGGAGCAGCGACCTCAGGCGGTAGTCCAAGGTGAGTTCGACGCCGCGCCGGCGCAGTGTCTCCAGAGTCAGCACGTCACCTGCCTTCGCACAGTCGGCGATGTCCACCCGCCGCAGCTTGGGCAGAGCGGTGAGGGGACGCAGTGTGTGGAGCTTGGCGCAGGAGCGCAGGATCAGGACCTCGAGGGCGCGCAGGTCGGCCAGAGGGGAGAGGTCCGACAGCTTGTCGGTGTCTGCGATGCGGAGCGACCGGAGCTGGGGGAGGGCGGCCAGGAAGCCGAGATCGCTCTGGGCGCCTCTGCCGTTCACGGCGAGGGATTCGAGGTTCTTGAGGGCCGCGAGGGAGCTGAGGTCGGTGCACGAGGCGCTGGTCTCGATCTCGAGATGCCTGAGGGCTGGCAACGTTGCCAGCGGAGCGAAATCGAGCGACCTTGGGCACGAGAGGCGCAGCGACTTCAGATGGGGCAGACTCGCCAGCGGGTCGAGCTTGCGCACGGAGCCGGTGAGCGTGATGTCGAGGTGGGTGAGGTTCGTCATGCGGGCGATGTGCTTGAGGGAGTCGACGCGCGGCGTGTCGCGGAGGACGAGCGTGCGGATGCCCGTGAGATGGGCCAGGGGCGCGAGGGAGGTGGTGTCGGTGCCCGAATGGGCCACGAAGAGGGCCGAAAGGTTGTTGACGTGTGCGATGGGCTCGATGGAGGCACGCAAGCCGAGGAGAGCGAGCGTGTAGTCGCGTCCGGGGGGCAGGGCCGGGAGGCTGCGCAAGGAGGTGGGGTCGGCCCAGATGACCAGTGGGCTCGTGCCGTCGGCCACGGCGTGGGCCAGGGCCTCGATGCCGGTGCGGGAGCAGGCGATCACGCCGGCAAGCTGCCGCGGGCCTTGCTCTCTTCGCAGGTAGACGCGTGGGCCCTCCAGGGTGAAGTCGAGCACCGAGCCGGGCGGGTGCGCGCAGGCGGGGTAGGGCAGGTAGCCGCCCTTGATGCCCAAGGCGGGGTCGGGGACGACGGAGCGGCTGAGGATGTTGCCCCAGCCGTGGTCTTCGCCCGGCGTCTCCGGGGGAAGGGCCACGGAGCTTGCGTAGAGGCCGTCCATCAGCAGCGTGACGCCGCCGGGCGCGGCCTGCTGCACCGAGGAAAGCTGGTCGCGCAGACGCCAATCCACCGAGAACCTCTCGGATTGTCGCGCGGCTCGGCGAAGGGGCCAGAGGTCGGTGACCTTGGGGCAGTCGAGAATCTCCATGCGGGTGAGGCGGGGCAGGGAGGAGAGGGGCGAGATGTCGGTGAGGCTGGGGCACGATTGCAGGCTCACGGCCTCCAGGGTGTCCAGGGCGGCCAGCGGTGTGAGATCGCGGAGGTCCGGGCAGCCGGCAAGGTCGAGCTCGGCGAGCGCCTGAAGATGCCGTAGTGGGGTGAGGTCGGTGACAAAGGGCATGCCGTGCAGCCCGAGGGTGGTGAGCGAGCGGAGGCGTGCCAGCGGCGTGATGTCGAGGACTGCCGGGCACCGGCGGAGCGTGAGGATGCTCAGATTGGGCAGTTGCGTGAGGGGGGTGAGGTCGGTGAGCCGGTCGCAGCCGTCCAGTTCGAGGACGCGCAACTCCTTGAGGCCGGCCAGGGGCGCCAGGTCGGGGACCCGAGGGCAGGATTCGAGCCGGAGCACCCGCAGCTTGCGGAGACCTGCGAGGGGCCTTAAGTCGGCTGGGTTGGCGCCGGCGAGCCAGAGGGATTCGAGGTTCTGGAATGCGGCGAGGGGGGCGAGGCTCGTGACGGCCTGGGTGCAGTCGAGCTTGAGGGCAGAGGCCCTGTGCAGGTGTTCGAGTTTGCGAAGGTCCGATACGCCTTGAACCGCTACAGCATAGTAACGGTCGGGAGGGAGTTCCGGAATGTCGGGGAGCCCGCTGGCATAACACCATATGGTGAGAGGCGTTATGCCGATCTTGATCGCGCCTCGGAGCTCGATGCGGCCATCGAGGGTGCCCAGGCGCACGCCCGCGACGTCCTCCGTGCCGCACTCGTGGACGACGAAAACCTCGGGCCCGCGCTTGCGGAACACAAGCGTGCTGTCGCCATCATAGAGATGGGGCATCCACAGGCCGCGCTGCGACGAGATGACCATCCACTCGCCAGGGAAGACATGCCGCTCGCGCGGCCGCTTGCTGGTCGGGTAGACGGTCAGGTCGCTACGCTGCGCCGGCGGCTCAACGAGATCTTCACCGAAACCGGGCGCGCACAGGAAAGGCAGGATAACAGCGGCTAGAAGCTTCCGACCTGATCCCACTCGAGACCTCCTGGGGTGATGCCAGTGTCGCGTGATCGGCAGCGGGTGGGAAACTCAGGATCGGCTACTACTACATTGTGCCCCAAGTACCAGGGAATGTCAAGAAATTGCGCGCAGAATCCCCAATCCACTGCGGCGCCTTGACCCCGAGGGGGGACCCCGGCTAGAATACGCCCGTGGACGACCACGAGAAGACGGCCTCCGCCCGTTCCATCCTGATGCCCGCGTCGGCGCTGCGCGGGAAACGGTGGGACCCCGGCTACTGGCTGGCTGATAGGCCCACAGAGGCCGATGCGGCCGCGCTGCCGCGGGTCCCGCTGGGCTCCTTCATCGAGACCATCTGCTATGGTGCCATCCTCCCCGGGAGGCGCCCGGAACCGGTCCGCGATGGCGTGGCGATAGTGGGCCAGCGGGAGGTCAGGCCGACGGGCGTCGTGCTGGATCGCGCCATCCGCGTCGCCGAGGGCTGCGCCTACGACCCATCGCGCTGCCGCCTGAGGCCGGGCGACGTCGTGCTCGCCCGCTCTGGCGTCGGCGCGCTCGGAAAGAAGCTGTTCACCGTCTTCCGCAACCCGGTGAGGGCGACCGTGAGCTGCTTTGTGGACTTGGTCCGCCTCCAGGGGATCAGCCCTTTCTATGTGGTGACCTTTCTGCGGTCGAGGATGGGCTGGTCCCAGGTGGAGCGGCTGATGAGCGGCGTTGGGACGCCGAACCTCAGCTTCTCGCAGGTACGGTCGCTGCTGGTGCCTGTGCTGCCGGCCGCCGAACAGCAAGAGATCGAGGCGGCGTGGGCTGGGATCGGCCAGCTTCACGATGCCGGGCGGCTGGCGGAGGCGACTCGGGCGCTCGATAGCCTGGTGGCCGACCTCGAGACGCGCCTGGCCCGACGCGGCAGCCAGGCCGTGTAATTCCGCATTCGCACTTGACACGACTGCATGTCCCAGTATAATCAAGCGTTACCCGCCATAGCTGCGCCTTGAGAGTGGCGCAGCGGGGCCTTCGAACCCATTGCGCGCGGATTGGGCAACCCATGGCTGATGTGGTGATTGACCGAGTCGTCAAGGTCTACCCCGGCAACGTGCAGGCCGTGCGCAACGTTTCACTGCATATCAAGGACCTCGAGCTGATGGTGCTGGTCGGGCCGTCGGGCTGCGGAAAGTCTACCATGCTCCGCATGGTGGCCGGGCTCGAGGAGATCACGGAGGGCCAGATCTCGATCGGCGGCCGAGTGGTGAACGACGTGCCGCCCAAGGACCGCGACATCGCGATGGTGTTCCAGAACTACGCGCTGTACCCACACATGACGGTTTACGACAACATGGCCTTCGGGCTGAAGCTGCGCAAGTACCCGAAAGCCGATATCGAGCAGCGGGTGAACGAGGCGGCGCAGATCCTGGGCATCCAGGACCTCCTGCACCGCAAGCCCAAGGCTCTATCGGGCGGCCAGCGCCAACGCGTGGCGGTGGGACGCGCCATTGTGCGCAAGCCGTCGGTGTTCCTGTTCGACGAGCCGCTGTCGAACCTGGATGCGAAGCTGCGGGTGGAGATGCGGGCCGAGCTGAACAAGCTGCACCGGCGGCTCGAGACCACGATGATCTACGTGACGCACGACCAGGTGGAGGCCATGACGCTGGGCGACCGCATCGCCGTGATGAAGGACGGCACGCTGCAGCAGGTGGCCCCGCCCCTCGAGATCTACGACCGGCCGGCCAATCAGTTCGTGGCCGGCTTCATCGGCACCCCGCCGATGAACTTCCTCAAGGGCACGCTGGCGGCCGAGAACGGCCGCCTGTGTTTCGACGAAGGCAGCGCGCGGCTCCAACTGCCCGAGCGCTTCGGCCCGGCCCTCGAGAAGCGGGTGGGCCAGCGGGTGGTGATGGGCATCCGGCCCGAGACCATCTCGGTCCGTCCCGGCGACGCCGAGGCCGCCGCGGGCCGCGCCCTGCGAGTCAAAGTGAACGTCGTCGAGCCGCTCGGCGACGAGATGCTGCTCTACCTCTCCACCTCGAAGCACGACCTGATTGCCAAGGTCGACTCGCACCAGAGGGCCGAGGTGGGACAGGAGATGGCGATTGCTCTCGATGTGGCTCGCAGCCACGTGTTCGACCCGGACACGGGGGTCAACCTGACGGCGACGCACCCCACGGCCAGTGCCTGAGTGCCGCCGGGCCGGCCGGCGCCCGGGGCGGGTTGGTCGAGAGTGGGATCGTCTCCCACTCTTTTTCTTAGGGGGCTGATTCGGTGGCAGAGGGCATGTTCCTTCGGGGCACCCACTGAGGAGTGGCTTTTGAACGGCGATCTGTTGCGATTGGTGGACAGCATTCACCGCGACAAGGATATTGACAAGGAGATCATCTTCGACGCGCTCGAAGACGCCCTCCTGTCGGCGGTGCGGAAATACTACGGCCCGAAGTCGGACATCGCCGTCTTCGTGGACCGCGAGTCCGGGCAGATCGAGGCGTACGACGGGAACCAGCCGATCGACGCGCTCGACATCGGCCGCATCGCGGCCCAGACGGCGAAGCAGGTGATCATCCAGAAGATCCGGGACGCGGAGCAGGAAGCCATCTTCCGCGACTATGAGAGCCGCGTGAAGCAGATCGTCAGCGGCACAATCCAGCGGGTCGAGGGCAGCCGCATCATCATCAACCTCGGCCGCACCGAAGGCATCCTGCCGCGCAGCGAACAGGTGAGCGAGGAGAACTACCGCATCGGCGACCGCATCCGCTGCTACCTCAAGGAGGTGCGCCGCGAGGGGAGCCGCGTGCGCATCGTGCTCTCGCGGAGCCACGAGGACTTCATCCGCCGCCTCTTCGAGCTGGAGGTGCCCGAGATCGGCGAGCGCGTGATCGAAATCATGGCCATCGCGCGCGAACCCGGCTACCGCACCAAGGTGGCCGTGGCCAGCGCCGACATCAAAGTGGACTGCGTGGGCGCCTGCGTGGGCGTGCGCGGCTCGCGCATCAAGAACATCGTCTCCGAACTCAACGACGAGAAGATTGACATCGTGCGCTGGAGCGACTCGCGCGACGTCTTCATCGCCAACGCCCTGAAGCCCGCCGAGGTGAAGGACGTGGTGGTGATCAACGAGCTGAACCGCGCCCGCGTGGTGGTGCCGGAGGAGGAGCTGTCGCTCGCCATCGGCAAGCGCGGCCGCAACGTGCGCCTGGCGGCGAAGCTGTGCAACTGCGACATTGACGTGCTCAGCGAGGCCGAGTGCGAGCGCGAGCAGCAGGAGCTGGCGGCGGCCCTCGACGGCCTCGAGGGGCTGCCCGACCGCTTCCCGCAGCGGCTCTTCCAGATGGGCTACTCGGTGGAGGACATCGCCGAGGGCGCCAGCGCCTGGCGCGAGCGGTTCGACATTGCCGAGGGGCCCGCCAGCCAGATCTTCGCCCGCTGCCGGATCGCCGCCGAACAGATCGCCGCCGCGCGTGCCGCGGCCGCCGCCGCCTCTGCCGCGGAGGCCGCCGAGGCGGCCGCTGCTGCCGCCGAGGAGCCGCCCGGCACCGACGAGGCTGCCGAGGCCGGGACGCCCGGGGCAGAGGACGGCCAGGAAGAACCGCCCGCCGGCTCGGCCGGCGGAGAGGATGTCCAGGAGCCCGCTGAGGCCCCAGCTCAGGGTGGCGAGGGCCCCGAAGCGCCCGAAGAGGACCGACAACCGTTGGCCGACCCCCCAGCGCCCTCCGATGACGGCGCCGGGAGCTAGGCGAACGAAGTGGGCGGCGCCCCGCCCACCCTAGGAGGCGAAGCTTGCGTATCCGCTTGTATCAACTGGCCAAGGAACTCGGGGTCGAAAACAAGGACCTCGTGGCCAAGTGCCAGGAGATGGGCATCGAGGTCAAGTCGCACTCGAGCACGGTGGACGACCCTCAGGCGGCTAGCTTGCGTGCGGCATATGGAAGGAGCGCGACGGCGGTTGCTCCCCCACCTGCCCCCGCGCCCGCGGCGCCCGCCGCCGCGCCGCCCCAGCCAAAGCCGCCCAGCCCGCCCGCGGCGCCAGAGGCCCCGCCGCGGCCGAAGGCGCCCCCCAAGCCCCTGGTGCCCGAGGAGGACGAGCCGGCCCCTGCGGGCAAGGAGAAGATCCGCAAGCGTGCCCCCGTGCGCGAGGGGGCCGAAATCCTGCGCCGCATCGAGCTGCCGAAGTACGAGTCCACGGTGCGCGAGTACGGGCCGCACGTTCGCGTGAAGGAGCGGCGCGAGCCCGGCGCCGCTCCCCCGCCCCGACGGCGCTCCAGGCGGTTCGGGCGCGAGGGGCGACGCGGCGGCTTCATCGGCCGAGCGGCTCCGCAGATCGCCGCGCGCCCCACCAAGGTGGTCACCGACTTCCCCGTCACGGTGCGCTCGCTCTCGCAGAGCTCCGGCATCAAGGCGAACGAACTGATGGCCGCGCTCATGCAGAGCGGAGCCATGGTCAGCCTGAACCAGCCGCTGGGCGATGACGTGGTGGCGATGCTCGGCGCCACGCTGGGCATCGAGATCGAGGTGCGCCGCGGACGGGACCTTGAGGGCGAGCTGGCCGAGGCCCAGTCGGCTCCCGACCGGCCCGAGGACCTCGTGGCGCGGCCCCCCGTGGTCGCCTTCCTCGGCCACGTGGACCACGGGAAGACCTCTCTGCTCGATGCGATCCGCAAGACGCACGTGGCGGCGAGCGAGTTCGGCGGCATCACCCAGCACATCGGCGCGTACACGGTGGAGCAGGGCGGTCGCATGGTGACCTTCCTCGACACGCCCGGCCACCGGGCCTTCACGGCCATGCGTGCGCGGGGCGCGCAGGTGACCGACATTGTCGTGCTCGTGGTGGCGGCCGACGACGGAGTGATGCCCCAGACCGAGGAGGCCATCAACCATGCGCGGGCCGCCAACGTGCCCATTGTAGTGGCGATGAACAAGATTGACCTGCCGTCGGCCAACCCGCAGCGCGTGATGGAGGGCCTCAGCAAGCGGGACCTTCTGCCGGTGCAGTGGGGCGGCAAGGTCGAGGTCGTGCCGGTCTCGGCCGTCACCGGCCAGGGGATTGACGATCTGATCGAAACGCTGGCGCTCCAGGCGGAAATCCTGGAACTCAAGGCCAACCCCAAGAAGCCGGCCCGCGGCGTGGTGCTCGAGGCGCGGCTCTCCGAGGGGCGCGGGGCGGTGGCCACCGTGCTCGTGCGCGATGGCACCCTGCATCAGGGCGACGTGGTGTTGTGCGGGCAGGCCTATGGGCGCGCACGCAGCCTGCGCGACCACCTCGGGCGCACCCTCACCGAGGCCGGGCCGTCCATGCCCGTCGAAGTGTCAGGCCTGTCGGCTGTGCCGGCGGCCGGCGACACGGTGTCGGTGCTGGCCGACTACGACACGGCGCGCCAGATCGCGGAGGAGCGCCAGCGGCGGGCGCGCGAGGCCAGCTTCGCCGAGCGCCAGCACGTGACGCTGGAGAACCTCTTCGCCACGCTGGCCGAGACGGGGCCGAAGGAGTTGCGCGTGATCCTGAAGGCCGACGTGCACGGCAGCGTGGAGGTGATCCGCAAGGCCCTCAGCGAGGTGTCCACCTCCGAGGTGGCCGTGAACCTGCTCCACGCGGCCGTGGGCGGGATCAACGACAGCGACGTGCTGCTGGCCGACGCGTCGGACGCCGTGATCATCGGCTTCAACGTCGTGCCCGAGCCGTCGGCCCGCGCCCTGGCCGAGCAGACCGACGTCGAGATCCGCCTCTACAACATCATTTACAACCTCACCGACGACATGAAGGCCGCCCTCGAGCGGCGGCTCGAGCCCGAGCGTCGCGAGGTCGTGCTCGGCCACGCCGCCGTCCGCAAGGTCTTCCGCGTCTCGAAGGCGGGGAACATCGCCGGCTGCTACGTCACCGACGGGCGTGTGCCGCGCAATGCCCTGGTGCGCCTGACGCGGAACAGCATCGTGGTCTACGAGGGCAAGATCGCCTCCCTGCGGCACCTCAAGGACGACATCCGCGAGGCCGCCAACGGCACCGAATGCGGCATCCGCATCGTGGACTACGACGACGTGAAGGAAGGCGACGTCATCGAGGCCTACGAGATTCAGGAAATCAAGCGCAAGCTCTAGGCGGCCCCGGTTGCCGCCTGTCGCGCCACTGACCTCTGCCGCATGGCTTCCCTGGGGCGGGCATCTCCCATGACCGTAGGCACGCTGACCGTGAAACTGATGATCCGCGATGCCTTGTCGCTCAAGGACAAGCGACGCGTGCTCAAGAGCCTCAAGGACGTCATCCGGAACCGCCACAACGTTTCGATCGCCGAGGTGGGCGCGCAGGAGAATCGCCAGCAGGCTGTGCTGGGCGTGGCCATGGTGGGCACGGACGCGCAGTACGTGGATGGCGGGCTCGCCAAGGTGATGGACCTGATCCGGACCCACCCGGTCGCGGAACTGCTGGACTACGAGGTGGAGATCTACTGATGTCGAGCCGGCGAGCAGCGCGCGTGGCCGAGCGCATCCGGGAGGATGCCAGCCTCCTCCTGCTGCAAGAGCTTCGCGACCCCCGGCTCGCCTTCGTGACGATCACGAGGGCCGAGATCTCCGACGACCTTCGCCATGCGACGATCTACTACTCGGTGCTGGGCTCGGAGGGCAAGCGGCGGGCCGCCGAGCGCGGCCTCGCCAGCGCCCGCGGCCTGGTCCGCTCGCGGGTGGCCAAGGGCCTCATGCTGCGTGAGGCGCCCGAGATTCAGTTTACCTTCGACCCCTCCATCGAGAAGGCCGTCGAGATCTCGAGGCTCATCGATCAAGTGTCTGCCGAACTGCGCGAGCGGCATCCCACGAGCACGCCCGCTGCGGCAGCGGGCCGCGCCGACACCGCCGAGGCCGAGGATGCGGGGGAAGGGGGCGATGAGGCGGCCCCGTTCGGCGAGGACGAGTAGGCGGCCCGGACCTCCCGCCAGCGGCATCGCGGGCCACCCGGCGTTCCTGTCCCCGAGGGCATCTGGAATCCCTGCCTATGGGAACTCCTGACGTCGTGGAGTGGCGAGGCGGCGGCGTGGCATGGACCGTGGAGGCGGCGCGCGCCGAAGTGCTGCTCCGTGAGCTGCTGCCCGCGGTTCCTGGGATCGGCGGGCAGCCGGGCGTGGAGCTTGTCAAGCGAAGCCTTCAGCGGGAGGTCCACCGGGTGCGCCTGAGCGATGGTGCGCTGGCGATTGTGAAGACGTACCGTCTTCGACGCTGGAAGGACAGGTTCAAGCGCCATCTGTTCGGCAGCAAGCCGCGCATCGAGTGGGGCATCTCGCGGCGCTTGGTGGCTCTGGGCGTGTCGGCCTCGCACGCCATTGCGGTGGGCGAGCCCGTGGGCCCTCCGGAAGAGGTTGAGGGGTATCTGGTCCTTGACGCCCAGGCCGACGCGGTAGTCCTCACGTCCTACCTCGCGCCGATCCTCGAGGCCCGCAACGAGCGCCCCGCCGAGCCCCTGGGCGAGCTGGTCCGCGACGTGGCGGTCTTCGTGCGGGGCCTGCACGACCAGGGCGTGAGCCACCTCGACCTGCACGCGGGCAACGTCCTCGTCCGCACGGCGCCGCCGCCGAGCGCCGAACGCTTCCTGATTGTGGACCTCCACAGGGTGCGCGTCGGGCGCGCGCCCAGCCCCAAGCGGCGGGCGACGGCCATCGCGCAACTGCTCCAGAGCTTCGGGGCCGAGATCGCGCGCGACCCGGGGCCCACCGTGTCGGCCTTTCTGGATGCCTACCTGGACGCCGGTGAGGCGCTGCCGGGCCGCCGGATAACGCCGGCCCAGGTGGTCCGTGCCATGCGGAGCAGAGCGGCGCGGCGCCTGGCGAGCCGCGCTCGCCGCTGCCTGCGGGAGAGCACAGGGTACACGGTCGAGACCTTGTCGGGGTGGCGGATCTACCACCGGCGCGGGGTGTCGGCCGCCTCTTTGCTGGCGCTGTGGGAGCAGCACCGGCAGGCAGCCAGCGCGTCGCTCCCCGAGTGCGATGGCGTGGAGAGTCGCTTCCCCCAGGAGGAGGGCGGCAAGGTGCTCACGGTGCGCGGGTATCGGGCGCGCGGCTGGCTGGGGCGGGTGTTGCGGGGCCTCGTGCCGTGTGCGGCGGTGCGCGACTACGCGGCGGCGCATCGGGCCTGGCTCAGGCAGGGCACGGGGCCGGTGGCCGTGGCCGCCGCCGAGTGCCGGCAGGGGCCGGATCGAGGCAAGTCGTTTGCAGTCTTCGAGATAGAAGCCGACTCGCGCTAGAGGGAGGCCGCTGGCGCTGCCGTGGGGAGTGGGCACCCGCCGCGGGGTAAGTGGCGCTTGGAAAGGCTTCGGTCATCTGGTATAATCGGGCGTGTCTGCACTGGGCATGCGGCCTCCGGTGGTCGTAGACGGGCGCGCCGGCGGCTGGGCGACGCACCGCGGGCAATACTTATCAACGGGTCGGCGCGGCATGCTGAGCATCATCCATCGGTATGTGCTCTGGGAGCTTGTGCGGAGCTTCATCATCAGCTTCGCCGCGCTGGTGGGCATGATGCTCCTGGGGGCGCTCTACCGTCCTCTGCGGTTGGGCGTGAGCCTCGAGGACTTGGCCAGCCTGATCCCCTACATGCTCCCGCATCTCTATGCCTGGGTGATCCCTGCGGCCGCCTTGTCGGCATGCGTGATGTCGTACGGGCGACTGTCGGCCGATAACGAGATCACGGCGTTGTGCACGAGCGGTGTTCCGCTACGCTACATCTGCTACCCAGCCCTGGTGCTGGGGCTCGTGCTGACGAGTCTGGCGATGCCGCTGAACGATACGCTCGTGCCTCACTGCATGATCCTCAAGGACCGCGAGTTGCGGCGGATATTCTATCGGGAGCCGTTCCGCGTGTCTCTCCTGGGCCGTGAGATCACCACAAGCATCGGCGGCAGTAAGATTTATGTTGAGGCTGTGGACGGCAATATCCTGCGGAACGTGGTGGTTATCGAGCCGAAGAAGGAGGAAGACACATCGCGGGAGGACCGCAAGAAGAAGCGAGAGACCCCGTCACCTGCCGCCACAACCAAGGCGGGGACCGACGATGAGGCCAGCTCGGAGGTGAACGTCTACCGGGCCGAACGGGCCCGCTACACCTTTGACAAGGATCGGCGCAAGATCCGCATCGTGCTCGAGCACGCGCAGGTTGTGATGGTGCTGCCGGGGCGGAGTGCGCGGCAATGGATTGAGATATCCGCTGACGAGCAGGTGAAGGAAATCGCGGTCGCCGACACTGAGGTGAGCTTCGAGAAGCGCGGGAACACGACCACAGCCCAACTTCTGGCGAGGGTGGCCGCCAGGCGCCTCGAGCTTGCCACGGGCCGAGGAGCCAAGAGGTCCCTGGAGCGCGAGATCGTCCACCTGCTCACCGAGGTGCGGCTGCGCGAGGCGCTGGCCTTTTCCGTGCTGGCGCTGTGCTTTGTGGGGGTGCCGATCGGCGTGTGGATGCGGCGGCAGAGTCGTCTGGCTTCGTTTGCTGTCGGCATCCTGGTCTTCATGCTGCTTTACGCGATGATCGTGGGGGGCGAAGGGCTGTCGCTCGAGCAGCGCCTGCCGCCATGGCTGGCGCTCTGGACCCCGGACGCGTTGATGGCGGGGCTGGGCTTGGCGCTGCTCATGCGCCTGTTCCGCCACTGAGGGGAACCCGACCGTGCTGGGACGCCGCCTCGATCGCTACATCGGCCTGTTCTTCATCTGGCACTTCGTGCTCAGCCTTGTGGCCATCGTGCTCCTTTACGTGATCATTGACACGTTCGCGAAGCTCGAGAACTTCCTGGAGCAGGACACGATTCTGGCGTTCCTGCGCTGGATCATCGTCTACCACGCCTACCAGGTGCCGGCGCTTCTCACCCAGTTCTTCCCGCTGGTGACGCTGCTGGCGGGGGTGCTGGCGATCAGCCGGCTGGCGCGCTACAACGAGCTGAACGCGATCAAAGCGGTGGGAATCAGTCTGAACCGTGCCCTGGCTCCGGTGCTGCTGATCTCGCTGGCCATCGGGGGGCTGGCGGCGGCGAACCAGGAGCTTCTCGTGCCGCTCCTCGCCCCGGGAACCGTCGAGGTGAGGAGCGACGGCTCGAGGAAGGAGACCTACAAGGACCTCGCGTCGTATGACCGGGCCGCCAAGGCCACCATCTGGGTGCGCCAGCTTGCGTACTCGATGCCCGGCTTTGCGGTGACAGGGCTGGAGGCGCATCCCACAGGCACTCCGGCCTCCGGCCGGAAGCCGGATGCCCTTCGAATCCGCAATGCCACGGGCATCTGGGTCGAGCGCTCGATCTTCCTCACGGGCGGCGAGGCCCAAGACCCGCAGGGCGCTTGGAAGCCGTTCCAATACAAGAGCCTGACCACCAAGGAGAGCGCCACCACGTACCCCATGCCGCGGGAGCCGGAAGCCGGCGTCCCCGTGCGCCTTACGGGCGACCGCCTGGGCACCCCGGTGGCCATCAGCTTCAGCGCGTGGGAGCGCAAGGGCTCGCTGCGCCTGATGGTAGATGCGCAGCTCACGGCGCCATTGCGGGGCCAGGATGCGCAGGCGCCCATCGCCATTCAGGCCGCGCTCTGGCGCGACGAACCCCGGGTGTGGCTCGGGCGGGCCAGAACCTATTACGTGACCGAGACGAAGCGCGACGAGATCGTGTACGACGGCGACCCGCTACCCTTTGCCGTGCCGCCCTCGGACCTCATCAAGAGCGAGGCGGACCCGACGCTCAAGAGCTTCCGGGAGCTGCTCACGTACCGCGACTCGCCGCCGGCTCTGCGGCAGAAGCTGCTAGTCATCCTGCACAGCCGCATTGCCTTCCCGTTCGCGAGCTTCGTGCTGCTCCTGGTGGCCATTCCGCTCCTCTTCCAGCAGGAGGGCGGCAAGAGCACGTGGGTGGGCATGGGGCTGGCCCTGCTGGTGAGCATGTGCTTCTACTTCGTCAACTACATTTCCCAGCTCTCGGGCCAGAGCCCGAACGGCCTCCTCGCCGGCCTGCCGGCGCTCGCGGCGTGGCTGCCCATCCTGCTGTTCGGCATGGTGGGCATCGCGCTCATGCGCACCATGGAGACCTGATCGCCGGCGGCTGGCACCCAGCGCGGCAAGGAGCGGGCGGGAGGGGCGGCTACCCCCACATGCGAATGGGCAGGTGCGCGTTCGGGCGCTTGCGGTCGGGCGGCAGCGTGACCTTGAAGAGGCCGACCGGCTGCGGGCCGCAGCAGTGGCCGAAGAACAGATCGCCGTTGTGGTCCACCGCGCCGCGCGAGACGTATTGCGCGAAGCCGTCGGGCCGCTCCAGCACCGCCACCTCCTCGCGTTCGAGCGTCGTGGGGTCGAGGCGCCAGACCACGCCCTCCTGGTCTTTGTGGCCCTCGGGCAGGGGGTTGTACACCTTGTCGCGCCAGCGGGCGGCGACGTAGTAGAGCATGCCGTCGGCGGCGAAGGTCAGGCCGCCGCAGTGGTCGAGGCCGGTAGAGTAGGGGATGGTGGTGTCGCGCTTCTGGGTCGCGGGGCCGAGATCGTCCACGCGGCCCCAGTCGCCCTCCTCGGGCCAGATGCGCATGAGCCAGGGGTTGGCGATCCAGGTGACGGCGTAGACCGCCTTGCCGTCGGGCGAGGCGCAGGCGTCGTAGAAGACGCTGTGCCAGCCGGTCTGGAACTCGGGGTTGTGAGGGAGCACGTAGGGGCTGGTCTCCATCCTGTCCTTCTCGGGGTCGTAGCGGATGAGGCGGCCGTAGTCGGAGGTGGTCCAGACGCGGTGCTTGCTGTCGAGGAAGAGGGCCTGGGCGTTGACGGAGCCGATGCGGCCCAGGTCGCGCCGCTGCCGCCTCGCGATGTCGTAGACGAACAAGTGGTCGCGGGGGTAGCTCAGGGCGTACAGCAGGCCACGCTCCTCGTCGTGGGCGAGGCAGCGGCAGCCCTCTTTGGGGATGAGGGTGTCGGACCAGAGCACGGTGTCGGTCTTCGTGTCGAAGGCGAGCAGCGCCGCGCCGCGGAAGCACCTTTCCGGGTCGTTCCACGACATCCAGGGCGAGTAAGCGGGCCGGTCAATCGGCGGGCCGGACAGGTGGCTGGCCATGAACATCACGCCGTCGTGCATCGAGGGCGCGAAGCTGTAGTGAATCTTGCACTGCGTGGCGCGCCCGCTGTCGCGCGGGTCGTTGGCCATCACGTCCATATCGAACAGCGCGTCAATGCTGTCGGTCTCCTCGTTGTAGCGCACGGGCTTCACGATGCCGCCGGGCAGGTGCTCGCAGCAGGCGGCGGCGTAGATGCGCCCGTCGGGGCCGACGGAGAGCGACCAGCAGGAATCGGACACCGGGTGGCAGGTGAACGGGTACCACTTCACTGGGTATGCCATCGCAGGTCTCCCAAGGAGGCAACTGGCGCCGAGTGGGCAGACGGTGAGAACGTACTGTAGGAAAAAAGCGGCGCGGATGCAACGGGGCTTGGGCGCCATGGGTGCGGGCCGGAATTGTGGGTGGCGGCGGGAGCCCCGAAGGAGCGAAATAGGATAGGAACAAGACCGCCCCGCGGCAGCCCTGACAGGG
>DAOOIT010000094.1 GCA_035384565.1 Planctomycetota bacterium
GTCCAACCCCGACCTCCCGCGGGTTCGCAACCCGCGGGAGGTTCCTGCATCCCGCGTCCAGTCTCCCCGGAAGACGAAGCGACTGCAAGGGCGAGCGCTGGGGTTCCACCCTCCCGAACGTATTGGAGCGTTCGGGAGGGCTCTGCCGAGCGGCTGGCGGGCGCAGCCTGTCCATACTTGCTCAACCCTGTGAGGGGGGAAGTGAGCAAGTATGGGTGGATGGGCGAGGATTGGCGATTCTCGCAGCTCCGGCCATACTCGCTCATCTGAGGGATGAGCAAGTATGGGGGCGGGAATGGCCGGGGGCGTAAGGCGTTGGGGCATAGCGGGTTATGGGGAGGCCTCGCCGGCGCCACAGCCCCCGTTCCGCGCTCCCCAGCGGCTGCCACGCAGGATCGCCAAACCCTGAGGAGGCTGAAACAGGCTGCTATTCAGTCGGAGCGTATCCCAGTGGATTGCAGGCGGCCCGTGGCTCGCGCGCGCCACCAGCCTGCCCCGAGCCCATCCTGTCGGATTCCCCCGACTATCGCTTGCATGCGCGGGGGAGGCGCGTATACTGATGCGAACAGGTGCGTTCCGTTCGCAGGTCACCGACATCCCACGGAGGTGAATGGATGGCGAGGCAGCAGGGGGTCACGCGTCGCGGGTTCCTCGGCAGGGCGGCAGCAGGGATGGCCATTGCCCCCCTCGTGATGAAGTCCAGCGCCTTCGGCGCCAACGACCAGTTCGCCATGGGCTTCGTGGGCATGGGCGGCCAGGGCCGCGGCGACATGGGCGGCTTCCTCGGCTTCAAGGAGCTGCGCGCCGTAGCCGTGTGCGACGTGCACGAGGCCCAACGCGAGCAGGCCCGCAGCATGGTCAACTCGCGCTATGGCAACAACGACTGCAAGTCGGTGGGCGACTTCCGCGAGATCACCCAGGACCCCAAGATTGACGCCGTCTTCTGCGCCACGCCCGACCACTGGCACGCCGTGATCACCGTGGACGCGATGAAGAACGGCAAGGACGTCTACTGCGAGAAGCCCGAGACGCTGACCATCCGCGAAGGCCGCATCATGATCGAGACCGCGCGGCGCTACGCCCGCGTCTTCTCGGGCGGCAGCCAGCGCGTGTGGGAGGACTACAATTGGTACCATCGCGTCATGTGGGGGGGCGCCGCGGGCAAGCTCCAGGAGGTCTACGTCAACATCGGCGGCCCCTCGGGCGACTGCTATCTGCCGGCCGAGCCCGTGCCGCCGGGCATGGACTGGGATATGTGGCTCGGCCCCGCGCCCTGGCGCCCCTATAACAAGGGGCTGCATCCCTTCACCTGGCGCGGCTACCGCGACTACTCGGGCGGCAACATGACCGACTGGGGCGCGCACCACATCGGCGGCGCGCTCTTCGCCGCGCAGCTTCACGACCAGCCGCTCCCCGTCGAGATCATCCCGCCCGACGGCAAGGAGTACAAGCAGCTCACCTTCAAGTACGGCAGCGGGGTGCGGCTGTACCTGGGCGGCGCGTGGGACGGCCCGCTGGGCTTCAAGGGCACCCTCGGCGAGGTGCCCGAGCGCGGCAAGCCGCGCATCCCGCCGCCCCCCACGCCCATCCAGGGCTACCGCGGCCGCGGCGGCATCTTCGGCGACTTCGTCCACTGCGTCCTCACCCGCCAGCGCCCCTTCCGCGACATCGAGATCGCCCATCGCGCCGTGGCCACCTGCCACCTCGCCAACATCGCCTTCTGGCTCAAGCGCCCCCTGAAGTTCGACCCCGACAAGGAGCAGTTCGTCGGCGACGAGGCGGCCAACCGCTGGGTGGACCGCCCGAAGCGCCAGCCCTGGACCCTGTGAACCCGGACCGCGACGCGGAGAGGCCACGATGCTGGACGAGAACGTGCGCCTCGCCCTCCGCGAGGACGTCGCCCACCAATCCCTCGGCGAGGGCCAGGACACGGTGGTGCTGTCCCTGCGATCCGGCTACCTCTACACCTGCAACGAGACGGCGGAGCGGTTTCTGCGCGCCCTGGACGGCCGCCGCACCCTTGGGCAGGCGGTGGACCTCCTGGAGGCCGAGTACGACGTGCCGCGCGCCACGCTGGCCGCCGACCTGACGGCCCTGGCCGAGGAACTGCTGGCGGAGGGCCTCGTCGTGGTCGTGGGGGAGGGGGCTTAGGTGCGGCGGCTCGCCCTGCGCGCGCACATCTGGTGGACCGCCTGCCTCATCCCCGTGCTCGACCGGCTGCTGCCCCTCCGGGGCGTGCTCTGGGTGCTCACGCCCGCGCGGTGGTGGCATCCCTACCGGGGAATGGCGCCGGAGGCCATCGGCGGCCTCGTGCGGCGGCGCCTCGCGCATCCCCGCCAGATGAAGCGCCGGGCCTGCCTGCGCGAGGGCCTCCTCCTCTTCCACTTCCTGTGCCTGGCCGGGCTCGAACCCGTGCTGCACTTCGCCGTCTTCCCCGCCGAGGCCCCGCCGCGGCCGATGCACGCCCATTGCTGGGTGACGCTGGGCGATGTGGCCTGCTCGGCCCCTGCCCAGCCGCCGTGCGCCGAGATGATGCGCCACTCGCGCGCCACGGGCACCACCCTCGTGGCGAACCCCTCTTGACGCACCCTGCCCCGCGAGTCTGGAAAATCAGGCACGCGCTGGCCATGCTGTATCACTTCCTCTCCCACGGGGGTGATACAGCATGCACGGGGACCCGATGCGCCCCAAGAGCGCGCTGCCGACGGCCTCCGCCGATTCCTGCATGTGTGCGGGCCGGAATCGTAGGTGGCTGCGGGAGCTCCGAAGGAGCGAAATGGGAGAACCAGGGCAACGCCCTTACCCTTGCCCACATGTTCTCGAGAGCCTGCTTCAGCCCCCGAAGAGGGCGTTTGGGCTACGGCCCGGTCGCCCGCGTTCGCGGGCTGCAAGGCCCTCACGTGTGGGAGAAGATGAGGGCGTTGCCCTGGGCTATCCCATGCGAGCCCCTCAGGCTCCAGAGAGAACCAGCCTGCCGACAACTCCGGCCCACACCCCTCCTGCATTTTGATGCTTGACTCTTCCATGCGGATTTGCTAGCCTTCAGGAGCACGGTGTGATGGGCCGGTCCCAGATCCCTGGAGGTGCGCATGGGAGTCAAGAAAGAATATCGGGCGCCGAAACTCCGGCGACGTGAGCGGCTGGCCAAAGTCGCCGAGGGCGGAAGCGTCACGATCATCACCGCGCGGACCGCGCCCGGGAAGTGAGCGCGACGGGAGGAACCGCCAGGAGACCCACCCTGTGCCAAAGAAGAGGCGCTACACCAAGCCGCGGCTCACGCGCCGCGACGCGCTGAGCCGAGTGACCAAAGGCGGCCCGAGTGTCATCACCGCGCGCACCTGAGGGTGCCTTCCAGAGGAGATGTGGATGGCTCGCAAGAAGCGCTATGTCCGGCCCGCACTCACACGACGCGAGAAACTGGCCAAGGTCGCCGAGTCCCAGCAGCCGGTGATCACCGGCCGCATTGGGTAGTGCACAGGACGGCTCTTGCCGAGTTCGAGTCCAGCGGCCTGGCCGAACCCCCAAGTGCAGTTCCTTCATGGCGAGGGCGAGTTGCTCCTCAAATTCAATCTGCATGGGGTGCGCCTGCGAGCGAGAGTGGACACGCCGTCGCTCGCCGCACGCTTGCGCGAGGCGGTGGGCCCCTTCGAGGTGGATGACGACGCCGCGCCCGACTTCGTCCTGACTATTCAGCACGCGCAGGAGCCGTTCGCCGACGTCGCCCCAGAGGGCATGCAGGAGCACTGGCGCGGAACGCTCCCCGACGGGCCGCCCGTGGTGTGCTACCGCGGCGCGTCGGAGCGCGAGGTGCTGCTGCCCGGCCTGGCCCGCCTGCGGCTGACCGAGCGCGGCGGCGACATCCGCGCCGTCCCCGGCGCCGACGGGTGGCTCAACCTCGGCTGCCTCCTGCCCGCCCTGTGCGAGTTCCTGGCCCGCCGCGGGCACTACGTTGTCCACGCCGCCACGCTGTGCACGCACGTGGCCGGCGCGCCCCGCGCGCTGGTGGTGGGCGGCCCGAGCGGCGTCGGCAAGACGACCACGGCCCTGGCCCTGGCCCACGCGGGGATGCAGTTGCTCACCGACGACGCCACTTTTCTCACCCTGCCCGGTCCCGGCTTCGACGCCTTCCGCGTGTGGGGCCTGCCGCGCCCATGCAAGGTCCACCGCCGAACCGTGGAGTTGATGCCCTGGCTGCGCCCGCTGTGCGACGGCGCGGAGCCTGTGGCGGATGAGTACCTGGTCGGGTGGGCCGCGCTGGCCGGCCCCGGCGTCCCCGGGCTGGCCGAGCCGGCCGCCGTGCTCCTGCTCGAGCCGCGAAACCCCCAGGCGCACCGCCTGCGCCCGCTCGACAGGGTGGAAGCCGTCGCCCGCCTGATCAACGAGAACGTGCGGGCCGGCGACCCGCGCGCCGAGGGGCCGGCCGGGGGCGCCTTCCGCGCCCTGGCCGCCCTGGCCGCGCGAGTGCCCGTGTGCGCCTTGAGCGTGGGGCCCGAGCTCGAGTCGCTCGCCCCAGTGGTCCGCCCTCTTCTGGCCCCCTCGCGGTGATGCCATGATGGGCGCTGCCTTCGATGCCTGCTTCCTCGCCCTCGCCGACCCGGCGCCCGGCAAGCCCGTGCCAGGCCTGCCGGCGCGACTCGACCCCGAGCGCCTGGTGGACCTGGCGGACCGGCACGGCGTGCTGCCGGCGGTGGCGCGGGGCCTGCGCCTCCTCGAGGCCGCCGAGCCGGCCGTCGCGGCGGCGTTGGCTCTGGCCGAGGAGCGCCTCCTGCGTGGCGTGGCCTTCGCCCTCCGCCTCCGGATGCAACTCGCGGCGATTGCCGCGGCCCTTGCCGAGGCCGGCGTGCCCGCCCTGGTGCTCAAGGGGCCGGAGTTTGCCGATCGCCTCTACGCGGAGCCCGCGCTCCGCCCGTTCACCGACCTCGACTTCCTGCTGCCGCGCGAGGCCCTGGGCGCCGCAGGCGCCGTGCTCGAGGGGCTGGCCTATCGCCGCTGCCCCGAACCGCCGAGCAAGTACCCCGGCGCCTACGGCGAGGAGATGTGGGTGCTGGACGAGGCGGGGACCGGCGCCGTGGAACTGCACTGGGACCTCGTGAACTCGCCGGCGCTGCGGCGCCGGTGCTCGGTGGGCTTCGGGGACCTGGCTCTCGCGCCCCCGGGGGCCGGCGCGCTGCCGCGGGCCACGCCAGCCAGCCTGCTGCTCATCGCCGCCGTGCACGCGGCCATGAGCCATCGCTTCGACCGGCTCCAGCCGCTGGCCGACGTGTGCCAGGCGGCCCGCGGCGCGGCCGGGCCGGTGGACGCCGCCTGGCTCGCCGAGGCGGCCTCGCGCACCGGCAGCGCCCTGGCGCTCGGCGCCGCATTGCGGCTGGCCGAGGCGCTCTTCCGCGAGCCGGCCTGCTCGGAACTG
The DNA here is from genome assembly GCA_035384565.1 of Planctomycetota bacterium. Taxonomy (NCBI): domain Bacteria; kingdom Pseudomonadati; phylum Planctomycetota; species Planctomycetota bacterium. The sequence continues at coordinate 5,408 of DAOOIT010000094.1, forward strand.
CTCGCGCGCACGCCGGGGCTGTCGCAGGCCGAGAGGCGAGGCCGCTGGCTTCTGACGCCGCGCGCCGTGCTGCACTCGAAGTCGCCCGCGGCCCGGGCGCGCCGCCAACTGTTTCGGGAGCTGTTGAAACGCCGATGAACGTGCTGCTCCTCCAGCCCACCGCCCCGCGCAGCCACTGGCCCCGCGGCTCATTCCGCTCGCTCTATGTGCCCACGGGCCTCGCCTACCTGGCCGCGGCGCTCCGACGCGCCGGCCACAACGTGCGCATCCACCTGCGCGAGGAGGAGCTCATCAAGGCCCGGCTCGACTGGGCCGCGGCCGACGCGCGCCTGCGGGCGCTGCTCGACGAGTTCCGCCCGGAAGCCGTGGGCATCTCGGCCACGACCCCGTTCCTGCCCGAGGCCGCGGCCCTCGCCCGCCTGGCCAAGGAGGCGTGCGGCGGGCGCACGCTCGTCATCATCGGCGGCCCGCACGCCACGGCCCTGCCCGAGCGCACCCTGGCCGAGTGCCCCGAGCTGGATGTCGCCGTGATCGGCGAGGGCGAACGCACGCTGGCGGAACTGCTCGAGCGCGGCCCGCGGGACGACGTGGCGGGCATCTGCTTCCGGCGGAATGGCGGCGTCGTGCGCACCGCCCGGCGCGCGGGCGAGGGCGACCTCGATGCGCTCGGCCCGGTGCCCTACGATCTGTTCGACATGGACCACTACACGCAGCGGAGCCGCTGGCTCACGCGCTGGCTGCCGCTGCGGGTGACCAACGTGCGCACCAGCCGGGGCTGCCCCAACGCCTGCCGCTTCTGCGCCGGCCACCTGGTCAACGGCCTCGGCGTGCGCTTCCATTCGGTCGGCTACGTGGTCGAGCAGATGCGGCTCGTCGTCGAGCGCTTCGGCGTCGAATCCGTGCACTTCGAGGACGACACGATGGGGGCCTCGCGGCCCCGCCTGCTGGAGCTTTGCGAGGCCATCCGCCAGGCCGGCCTGCACCGCAAGGCGCACTGGGACGCGCGCCTGCGGGTGGACCAGCCGGACCCCGAGCTGCTGCGCGAGATGAAGGCGGCCGGCTGCCTCCAGGTGGAGTACGGCTTCGAGAGCGGCTCCGACGCGATGCTGCGCGGCCTGGGCAAGAACGCCACGCTCGAGCTGAACCTGCGCGCCGCGCGCCTCACCCACGAGGCTGGCCTGCGCATCTACGCCAACATCATGGTGGGCCTGCCGGGCGAGACCGAGGCCGACCTGCGCGCCACCCTGCGCTTCGTGCGCCGGACGCGGCCCGAGGTGCTCTCGTTCGCACGCCTCTACCCGCTGCCGGGCACGGCGATCTACAACGCCCTGTCGGACGCGGAGCGCGCGAAGCTGCCGTGGGCGGCCTACACGTACCTGGAGGACGCGAGCCTGCCCGTCAACGTCACGGCCATTCCCAGCGAGCGCTTCGCCCGCCTCTACCGGGAGATTGACAAGTACTGGCTGCGGCCCGCCCTCGCCTGGCAGCTCTATCGCGACACCCCGCGGGAGGGCGTTGCGGAACGGCGCGATCTGCGGCGGCGGGTGCTCCGCTTCTGCACGCTTCACCCACTGCGCGCGCTGCGCGTGCCGTGGTGACGGGCGGACGGCGACAGCTCGCCTGGGCAACGACGCGAGGGGCGTTACGTCGGGCGGGAGCGGGTGAAGCCGTGGTGGCCGAGGTGGCGGCCCGTGCTCCAGTACTGGCCGAGGATGTAGCAGAGCGGGTTGAGGCTGGTGATGGCGATGTTGCCGTCGGGGTCCAGGCACGCCTCGTCCACGTGCTGGGCGATCACCTTGCCGCGAAGGAGGTCGTGGTCGCCGGAGGGGAGGATGTCGAGGAGCTTGCACTCGAGGTTGACGGGGCACTCGGCGATGAGGGGGGCCTTGATTCTGGCGGCGGGCACCGGGGTGAGGCCGGCGTAGGCGAACTTGTCGCCCACCTTGCGGCCGGTGGCGCTGCCGCAGCGGTCCACGACCTCGACGAGTTCGGCGGTGGGGAAGTTGACGGCGAACTCGCCGGACTCCTTGATGAGCTTGTAGGAGTAGCGGGAGGGCACGACGGCCAGGCCCACGATGACCGGCTTGCTGATGGAGAGGTTGAAGCACTCGCCGAGCACGATGATGTTGGGCGTGCCGTCGGCGGCCACGCTGGTGACGAGCGCGGCGGGCGTGGGGTACACGGGGCGGAAGATGCTCTTGAGCAGCACTTTGGCCATCGGCGGTCCCTTCCTTGCCTATCCGGTCCACTTGACGCTGAGGCTGGCTTCGCCCTCGAAGGCGAGGCGCTGGCCGTTGACGGCGGCCTCGCCCCTGCCGTGGGCGACCAGGCGCCAGGGGCTGGGGGCGGGCCATCGGCCCTGGGGGGCGATGCGGTAGCGGCCCTCGCCTTGCCGGAGGAGCACGCCCTCGCTGAGGAGCCAGTAGTCCTTCGTCGCGGCCAGCGAGGTGAAGCCGCGATACCGGTCGGCCTCCTTCTCCATCTCTTCGATCGAGTCGAAGTAGCCGATGAGGTAGGCGGCGGCGAAGCTGTCGCCGGCCTTGACGGGGAGGCGGCCGAACTCCTGGATGAAGCAGATGTAGCCGCGCTGGTGGCACCAGGCTTCGGAGACGATGGCGGGGTCGAGGGTGATGCCGGCGAGCCAGGGCCTGCCCTCGCCCTTGACCTTGCGGGCGCGGATCATGCGAGAGGGGAGGGGATGGGTGCCCCGCTGGTACAGGTGCTTGCCGTCGGGCGGAAAGTCCTCGAAGAAGTCGCTGGCGGGGATGCGGCCCTCGTAGCTGAGGTAGACCTCGTCGAAGGTGTCGCCCCGTTTGTGCTGGAGGTGGCCGGGGAGGTCGGTGCGGAGGAAGACCTCGCGGAAGTCGTTCACGCTCTCCACCCGGTCGCACGAGAGGAAGTAGCGGCGGCCCATGGGGAAGACGAGCGTCTGTTCCCAGAGCGAGCCGGGCTTGTAGCCGGGCGCGGCCTGGGTCCAGCGCCACCACTGGCGCACGGCCACGAAGTCGGGGCCGACGACGAACTCGCTGTCGAGGTGCTTGGCCTGGGTGCAGATCTGGGGGAGTTCGAGGTAGTGCTTGGCGATCTTGCCGTGGTAGAGGTTGTTGTGCTCGTAGGCCACGCCGCCCTCGGCGCCCGGCCCCATGAGGAAGTCAATGATGTCGAGTCCGAAGCTGGCGTCGCGCGCGCCGGTCCTCTTGTCCACGAGCGTGTTGGCTTTCACGCCGCTGACGTAGCCGTTCGGCCACACCTCGGCGGCGAGGCAATCGGTCTCGATCAGGATGCGCTCGTCCTGTCCGCGCATGGCCACGGGCAACTTGGCTTCGGGCATCGCGTCCTCCTTCCCCGTTGATGCGGGCATTCTACCACGGGAGCGCGGCCCGTTCAAGAAGGCATGCTGCCTTGGGTGTGGGCCGGAATTGCGGGCAGGGTGGTTTTCTCTGGAGCCTGAAGGGCTCGCATGGGATAGCCCAGGGCAACGCCCTCATCTTCTCCCACACGTCAGGGCCTTGCAGCCCGTGAACGCGGGCGACCGGGCCGGAGCCCAGGGCGACCGGGCCGGAGCCCAGGGCGACCGGGCCGGAGCCCAGGGCGACCGAAGGGAGCCCTGGGACGGACGTCCCCGCCCGTCCAAGCCCCCGAAGGGGGCGTTTCACGCTTTGAATCGCCCCCTTCGGGGGCTCCCCCCAATGGGCCGCCTCTCCCCAGGGCTCCCTGCGGTCGCCCTGGGCTACCCTCAAACGCCCCCTTCGGGGGCTAGACCCCGACCCCCGGAAGATGTGGGCGAAGAGCAGGCAATGCCCTGGGTTGAGTGGGGTCCACGGGTCCAGCCCTGAAGGGGCGAGATTGAGGCTCTCTATTCTGCTCTTTTCAGGGCTGCCACGGGGCGGTCTGGTTCCCAGGGCGTTGCCCTGGGCTACCCCTTTCGCTCCTTCGGAGCTCCCGCAGCCACCTACAATTCCGGCCCACACCCTGCTGCCTTTGATTTGCAGCTCCCGGTGGGCCATAATGGCCCCGTGGGCGCGACCTCAGGCAACCTGTGCGGGAGACGGAGGACCAAGCTATGCGGCATCGGACGCGATGGGCGGTGGGCGCGTGGGTGTTGGCGATGGGCCTGGCTGCGACGATCGAGGCGGGCGCTCCCGCCGCGGCCCCGCCGGCTCAGGAGGGCGCGATCCGGATCACGGGCAAGGTGGGCGGCCTGGATGTGGACCTCACGATCACGGGCCTCACGATCAGCGGCATCGGGGCCGCCCCCGCCCCGAGCCAGGCGCCCGCCGCTCCCGCCGCGGGGGCCAAGGCCGCGTTGCTCGCCATCTCGAAGGGCTCGATGCCCAACGACACCAACGGCGACCCTCAGGTGGCCCTCGACGACCAGGCCGAGCTGGGCGGCGTGTGCCTGAAGGTGACGTTCCGCCCGGATGCCTCGTTCGGCATGTCGCGCGCGGGGCTGAAAGACTGGCGCGGCTACGCCACGCTGAAGTTCGCCGCGCTCAACCCGGGCAAGGAGCCGCTCACCGTCGGGTTCACCATCAAGCACGAAGGCTCGAAGTCCTTCGACAAGCGGGTGGACAAGGAGATCGTCCTCGCCCCCGGCAGGAACGAGGTCGCGATCCCCCTCACGGGCATTGCCAACAACGACGGCTCGGCCGCCGACCTCTCGGCCGTGCGGCAGTGGTACGTCTCCTGCAACTCCGCGGCGACGGTGTTCTTCGGCGACTTCGTGCTGGAGGGCGGGAAATGAGGAAGTCGGCAGCCGGCAGTTGGCAGCGGGCAGTCGGCAGTTGGCAGACGGCGGCGGCCCTGCTCCTCCTGTGCTCCGGAGCGCTCGACGCGGGGGAGAGGAGGGCGATGATCCTCGAGGTGAGCAAGGGCGTGATGCCCGACTCCATTCCCGACGGGGTGAAGGGCTCCCTCGACGAGAAGCCGGAGCTCGGCGGCGTGTGCCTCAAAATGGTCTTCGACAAGGCCGCGTGGTTCGGCGACTGCCGCGCGAAAGACTGGTCGCGCTTCGCGAGGCTGAAGTTCGATGTCCTGAACCCCGCCCGGGAGGACGTGAAGCTGAACGTCACGCTCAAGCACAAGGGCAGCACGGCCTACGAGAACCGCGTGGACACGGCGGTGGTGGCCAGGCCGGGCAAGAGCACGTGCGAGGTGAACCTGGCCGAACTGAAGAACAACGACGGCTCGACGCCCGACCTCTCGCTCGTGAAGATCTGGAGCGTGGACGGCCCGATGGGCGCGACGCTCTACTTCGGCGATTTCTATCTCGAGGGCGAGGCGGGCGCGCCAACCGCTCCCGCAGCGCCAGCCGCCCAGCCGCCGGGCCCCGGCCAGGGCATTCGCATCACGGGCACGATTGACGTGATCGTCAGCGGCGTGGGCGACACAAGGATCACCATCGTTCCGAAGGAGGCGGGTTCGGCGGCCCAGGCTGCGCCCGCAGCACCGCCGCCCGCCGCTGGGAGACAGGCCACGCTCTGGGCATTCTCGAAGGGCGAACTCGCCCGCGATTCCGTGAACACCAGGACCTCGCTCGCCGACGACGCACGCCTGGGCGGCGTGTGCCTCAAGGCCGAGTTCGAAAAGGACGGCTTCATCGCCGACTGGGCGCTGCGGATCAAGGACTGGCGACCCTTCGCCACCCTGAAGTTCACCGCCGTCAACCCCGCCGACAAGCCCGTCTCCATTGCCCTCACCATCAAGCACAAGGGCACGCAGGGGTATGACACGCGCGTGGACCGCTCGTTCGCCCTCGCCCCCGGCAAGAACGCGCTGGAGGTATCGCTCACCGGCATTGCGAATAACGACGGCACCGCGGCCGACCTGTCGGAGGTCAAGATGCTCACCATCGCCTCGGGCGAGGCCATCACCGTGCTCTTCGGCGACTTCGTGTTGGAGTAGCCGCAATGTCTGAACCCGCTGCCCTTCGTCATCAGGCCGTCTTCCCTCCCGAAGGCTCCAATGCCTTCGGGAGGGTATCCTGCGCGCGCCCTTCAACCGTACCCTCCCGAAGGTATTGGAACCTTCGGGAGGGAGCGCTTGCGCTCGTTGCCACGCTCCTGATCGCAGCGACCGCTTCCGGCGCGACCGTGTCCGAAACGCTCCTCGACGAGCAGCTCAGCCTGCTGGGGAACAAGGACATCAAGACGACCGTGCGCATCCTGCGCAAGCTCAACAAGTTCTTCCTCCTCGAGCACGAGGAGGCCACGCCGCCCCTCGCGCTCACCGAGGCCCAGAAGCAGGCGGGCTACGTGCTCTTCACCCGCAACTACCTGGAGCCGGTCTACTACAACACCAACCCGCGGCCCTACGAGGTGAAGAGCGACCTGAAGCTCTTCGTGACGCCGGGCGAGTACGAGCCGACCAGCTTCTCGGTCTTCCCCCTCGCTGACCTCCAGGATGTCGCGGTCGCGTGCTCCGACCTCCGCGGCCCCGGCGGCGCCACGCTCAAGGCCGGCGCGGTGGACGTGCGGTTCGTGCGCCAGCTCGCCCGCGGCGTGAAGCCGTTCATGTGGGTCGTCGGCCCCGAGGCCCTCGAGACGTTCACCACGCTTGCCATCCCCAACGGGCGGACGACCCAGTTCTGGCTCACCGTGCGGCCGCCCGCCGACGCGGCGCCCGGCGCCTACGAGGGCACGGTGACGTTCAAGCCGGCCAACAAGCCGGCCGCCGAACTCCAGCTCACCGTGGTCGTGCTGCCGTTCACGCTCCTCGAGGACCCCGACATGGCGTTCGGCTGGTACTACGGGGCGCCCGAAGACCCCGCCGCCCACCGCCGCGAACTGGCCGACATGCGCGCCCACGGCTGCACCTCGATGACCATCCACCCGCCCGCAATCAGGAGCCTCGCCGCCGACGGCAAAGTGGAGATGGACTTCCGTCGCTGGGACGAGCTGCGCGCGCTCTGTGCCGAACTCGGCTTCCACGCCATCAAGCAGACCGACGTCGGCTTCATCACCAACGCCATCGCCCGCATCGGCATCAAGGAACTCGGCCCCGGCTTCGACGTCCCCTTCGTCGCCGCGCTCAAGGAGATCAAGAAGTACCTCGACGCCCACCCCGACTTCCGCGTGGTCTTCTGCATCTACGACGAGCCGCGCGAGAGCCTGCTCAACTCGTGGAACCGCACGTTCGACCAGACCGTCGCCTACATCCGGCTCTGCCGCCAGGTGCCCGGCCTGCTCATCACCGTGAACCCAATGGGCGACGGCAGCGACAAGAAGGACTACACGCCCCTCGGCGAGATGGTGGACATCCTGAACACCCACGCCTGGGAGGGCTCGAAGGGCCTCATCGCGCGCACGAGGAAGGCGGGCAAGACCCTGTGGGTCTACAACAACGGCCAGGCCCGCCTGCCCTGGGGCTTCGGCGTCTGGCGCGTGGGCGCCAAGGGCGAATGGGAGTGGACCTACTCGGGCGCCGGCGGCCCCGACTGCTACAGTCCCATCCCCACCGGCGGCTACGAGAACGAGGGCGAGAGCAACACCGGCCGCTTCCCCGTCTATCGCGTCGCCGACCGCATCATTCCCACGCCCCGCTACGAGTGGTGCCGCGAGGGCACCGACGACTACAGGTACCTCTACACCCTCCTCCAGCGCCAGAAGCACGCGAAGGCCCCCGACGTGGAGGCCCTGCTCCAGGAGATGGCAACCGTCTTCCCCGAGTACCCCGCGATGGGGTTGACGACCGGCGCCGAGGCGGGCGCCTCGGGCGACCCCGCGCAACTGCTCGCCTACTTCGACCACTTCCGCTGGCGCATCGCCCTCGCCATCCTCGCCCTCGACGACGCGGCCAAGGGCCTGAAGAAGGACGACCCGAAGTCGCTCCACGCCGCCTACGCGAAGTTCCGTTTCGGCGAAATCCCGCCCAAGTCGCAGGCCGAGGCCCCCAAGCCGCCCGCGGCTGAGCAGGCCATCCACGTCGAGAAGACCACCCTCAAGCCCGGGGCCAAGGTGCTCTTCGACTTCGAGGACGACGCCTGCTTCCAGCAGATCGAAACCGATGCCCTCGGCAACGAGCCCTTCGACCCCGCCGTGATGCCCGCCAAGCGCGTGAAGCGCGCCGCCACGCACGGCGACTTCGCTCTCTGCTACGAGCCGGTCGCCAAGGGCGGGGGGCTCCACCTCATCAACTTCGACGGCAACTGGGCCGGCTTCGACGTGCTGCGTGCCGACTTCTACAACCCCAACCGCGAGCCGGTGAACGGCTACTTCACCGTGACCGACGAGAAGACGCCGCTGCCGTTCCCGCGCGCGATGGGGCCGATGGCCGAGCGGTTCGACCTCGAGGGCTTCGTGCTCCCGCCCGGCAAGTCCACCCTCGAACTGAAGCTCGGCGGCCTCTCGGCCAATGGCGGCCGGCCCCTCGACCTCTCGAAGATCAGGAAGATCGCCGTCGGGTGCGAGGGCAACAAGTTCGTCTTCTACCTCGACTGCATTCGGCTCGAGAAGGAGCACTGAGCGGCATGTCCACCGAGATCACGCTCATCGGCAACGAGGGCTTCCGCATCGCCACGCCGGCGGTGACCCTTCTGATTGACGCCTTCTACGGCGCCATCCCCGGCCTCGCCAGCGCCCCAGCCCTCGCGGCCGCCGACGCCACACGGGTTGACCTCATTCTCGTGACCCACGCGCACTGGGACCATTTCCAGGCCGACGAGGTGGCCGCCGCCGCCCGGCGCACGGGGGCCAAGGTCGTCGGGCCGGGCGCCGTCACGCAGGCCCTCCGGGGCGCTGTGGCACCGGAGGCCCTGGTCAAACTCGAGCCCGCGGCGGCCCGCAAGGGCTTCGCCCTGTCCGAAAAGGTGGAACTGCCAGGCGCCACCATCACCGCCTTCCGCACGTTCCACGCGATGGGGCACAACTCGTATCTTGTCGAAACGCCCGGCTTCCGCTTCTTCCACGACGGCGACAACGAGGACACGCGGCGCGTGGACCCGGAGGCCCTCGGCGCGCTCGACGCCCTCTTCATCGGCCCCTGGCAGGGCTCGGGCTGGGTGGAGTTCGTCGAGCGCCTCGCCCCGGCCCGCTGGTTCCTGATGCACCTGTCGGAAGAGGAACTGGACCAGCACGAGGCCGGGGAGTTTCTGGCCGACCTGTGCGACCACGTGCCGCTGCCCGATCGCCTCGTGGTGCTGAGGCCCGGCCAGGTGTTCCGCTTCTCCTGACAGCGGCCCGCCGAAGAGAAACGGCCCACCAGGGTCTGGCGGTCCTGACACGACCGCCAAGGGGGAGCGTGGGACCGGTGCTGCCGCGCCGGCGAGGGCCACCGCATAACTCTCTATGCCGCAATGCTTTACGCTCCAAGGCGTTCCCCGTCGCATGCTGGCTCATCCCGCAGATGAGCGAGTATGGCCGGAACCGCGAGAATCGCCCGTTCTCGCCCATCCGCCCATGCTGTATCACTCTCCCCCTCACAGGGTTGATACAGCATGGGCAGGCGGCGCCTGCCAGCCACTCGACAGAGCCCTCCCGAGGAACCGCCAGGCCCGCCAAGAGCACGCATGCCCACGCCCAGCACCAGGCCAGTCGAACCAGAATCCCCAAACCCTGAAGAGCCGAAAAAAAGCGCCTCGTCCGCTTGCGGTCGCGCGAAACCTGGGGTAATGTTCCCAGTGCCATCCCTGACGCCCCCAAGGGGCGGCAAGCCAGCCCCAATCGCGCTCCCCCGCATTGCAGAGCCACTGCCGGCTCCCAGGATTCCCATTCCCGTGGAGGCCCGCCGTGGCTCGCAGATTCCTCCCTTGTGCCTTGTCGTGTCTGCTCGGTCTTGCTGGAGCCTGGCTCTCGCCCGCGCGAGCCGGCGAGAGCAACCTCGGGATGCCGCTCGTGGCCCTTGCGCCCGGCGGCCCCCTCGCCCCTGAGAAGAGCGCGTCGCCCCTTGTCGCTCTGGCGACAAGCCCCTTCGCCGCCGCGTGGCGGTCGCAGCCCACGGCGGTCGATCGCACGAAGGGGCGGCCCGTCGAAATCGGCGGGGACCGCGTGCGACGCTTCATCTACTGCGACACGTTCCGGGAACCGTGGTGCCTCGAGGACGCGGCGGTGGAGGGCCTGAACGGCCTGCGCTGGGACCCGCAGGCGCCGGCCCTGCTCCTCGAGGGCCACGGGCCGGGGCGGCAACGCCTCCGCCTCACCTACCGCTTCACCGCGCCCTACGACGCCAAGGAACTCGTCGCGAGCCTCGAGGGCGAGATCGCCGGCAGTCCGCGCGACCGCGTGTCGCTCGCCCTGTCGCTGGACGGCCGCGACTTCATCCTTCCCGCCCGCGCCTGCGGACGGCCGGCGGGGAACCCGTTCCACCTCACAACCACGTCGAGCTACTACTTCGACGGCCTGGGCTTCTGGATTCGCGTGGAGGCGGACCTCCAGCCCGGCAGCCGCGTGGTGCTCCGGCGCTTCGTGGCCAACTGCCGTGTCAAGCCGCCCGGGCGCCCCGAGGTCACACTCACCCCGGACGTCGAAGGTCGGCTCCTCTACACCGACGCCTTCGCCTCCAGCCGCATCCTCCACCTGGCCGAGGTCGAGAACCCGTCGGCCCTCGAGTGGCAGCGCGGCGCCCTGCTCCTGCGCGGTCGGGAGGGCGCTCCGACCCAGGTCGTCATTCGCCAGAGATTCCTCGCGCCCGACCCCTTGCGCTCGCTCCTCGTCCGCGTGCACCACGCCGTCAACCGCCGCGAACTGGGCGGCACGAGCTCGTTCGCCCTCTCACTCGACGGACGAACTCCCCTGGCTTCCTGCACCACGCCGGGCGACGAGGGGGTCTTCCGCGGCGTCACCGAACTCAGGCTCGACTCTCCCGCCGCCCTGCGCGAGGCCCGCCAGTTCTACCTCCACATCACCCTGAGCAACGACAAGGGCTCGGCCGCGGCACCGTCCAACGTGCTCTCCGCAATCGAAGTCGAGGCCCGGCCCGCCGAGCGCGAGGCGCGCGCCGCCATGGCACCGTGAGCCCCCGAGCCCGGCACCCACACGGCTCGCCGCGTGGCCTTGAGCAAGGGATTGCATACTTGAACAACTATGCAATCCCTTATCTCGCTGTCCCTGCCGCACCCGGCAACGAGACGGTTGCGATGTGAACTCTGGCCTTCGCCAGTGGCACTGACTGCGCCTGCAACCGACCCGCGAGCCACCGCTCTCGAACGTTCCAATGCGTTCGGGAGGCTAAGCCCCCCGCCCGGGGACCTCCCGCGGGTTGCGAACCCGCGGGAGGTTGGTAAGGCCCCCAGCGCTCGCCCGTCCTGTTACCCTCCCGATGGGATTGGAACCTTCGGGAGGGAGGCCCCGGAGCGCACGGAGGCCAGAAGGAGGCATGGCACCGACTCCGCGCAGCCCTCTGTCGGTGGTCCACTCCTCCGGCCGCGAATCAGTTTGCATTCTTCCGTGTAGCGACAAGCGTCTCGCTTGTCGAAAGCCAGCGCAAGCGGGACGCTTCCGGCTACGCTTGGCCCTGGCCGACGCAACATGGTTCCGGCCACTGCAAACTGATTCGCGGCCGGAGGAGTAGGAATCGCACCAGAGGGAATCCCACTCGCAAGAAGGGCCAGGGATTGCCGTCCTGGGTTGGGGGACAGTTTTCGGAAGCCGCGCGCAGGCAATTTGCGTTCAGCAACTTCGGACATCTCAACCGCCTCCCCGACAACCGAGTGCCGCTTGACTCCAAGCCCCGTCTGTTGTTTCATGGAGATTGGGGACATTTTTCCGCTTCCAGGGGCAAGGAGACCACGATGCTGCCATGCCAGGGACGCTTCTCCGGCCGCCGCGACTTTCTCCGCACCAGCGCCAGCGCCACGGCCGCCGTGCTGGCCGGCCACTCGCTGCTGCGGGCCGCACCCGCCGGGCCAGCCGTCGTCATCGTCCGCGACAAGACCCAGAAGTCCATCGTGGGCGACAACGTGGACGCCGCCATCGTGCAGAAGCTGGTGGATGAGGCCGTGATGAAGCTGGCCGGAAAGGACGACATTGCGAAGGCCTGGGCCACCTACGTGAGCCCCAAGGACAAGGTGGCGATCAAGTTCAACGGCCTCTTCGCCCGCGCCACCACCCACCCCGAAGTCGTCGCCGCCGTCACTAACGGCCTCGTCAAGGCCGGCGTGAACCCAGCCAACATCGTCATCTTCGACCGCCACGACAAGGACCTCAAGACCGCCAACATCACCCCGAACCGCGAGGGCGACGGCCCCCGCGCCTTCGCCACCGAGAAGGACTACGGCCCCAGCGTCAAGGCCGGCCCCGTGGATACCCAGCTCACCAATATCCTCCTGAAGGCCGACGTGCTGATCAACCTCCCGATAATGAAGACCCACGTGCTCGCCGGCGTCAGCGGCGCCCTCAAGAACCACCTGGGCACCGTGCCCAACGCCAATGCCTTCCACCGCGACACCTGCCAGTTCGTGGCCGACATCAGCGCCCTGGGGCCGGTGAAGGACAAGACCCGCATCTGTCTCTGCGACGCCCTCTACGGCCTCTTCGACAAGGGGCCGCAGTTCAACGCCGCCTGCCGCTTCGACTACCACGGCATCATCGCCTCGGTGGACCCCGTGGCCATGGACGCCGTACTGGCCGAAATCCTCAAGGCCAAGCGCATCGAGAAGGGGCTGGCGCCCTACCACAAGGACATCAAACACGTCGAACGCGGCGCCGAGCTGGGCATCGGCGTCGCCGACCTCGCCAAGATCAACCGCGTCGAAGCCGAAGTGTAAGACTCGGCATCTGCCCGCCCAACCTTCCGCTCCCAACCTCCCGCGGGTCCCCAACCCGCGGGAGGCTCTCTTCATCCGTTCGACAAGCGGGACGCTTGTCGCTACGAGAATCCGCAGCAGAAGCTACCTAGGAGCCTGTCCGAGAATCCGCGTGAGGCTGCGACGCCGCCGATTCGGGCCG
>DAOOIT010000095.1 GCA_035384565.1 Planctomycetota bacterium
TCAGCGGGTCGCCGTCGGGGTCGCTGGCGTTCGAGGCGCCCAGGAGCGCGGCATAAGAGATCGTGAAGCCCGTGTCCTCGACCGCGCCTGGCAGGGCCGCAACCGCAGTGAGCGTGGGCGAGGCATTGGGGAGAACCGTCACCCGCCCGACCGCGCGGCTGTAGGCGGGAGCGTGGTCGCCATCGTCAATGCGTGCCCAGATGGTGTAGGTGCCGGGCGGCGTGGTGCCCGGCTGCCAGACGAACTGATCGCCCGCGCCGTCGGGGTCCTCGGAGAGGCCCTGGGCGATCCAGGTGTGGTCGGCATCGGCCCAGGGCTCATCGCCGTCGTCGGGGTCAAGGGCAAGCCAGATCGAGGCGTCGCTGTCGGCGTCGGCGTCCGTCCACCTGATCGTGACTGTCTGGTTGTGGTTCACCGACACGTCGCTGGCCGGGCCGGTGAGGGAAATCGTGGGCGGCTCGTGCGGGGTCACGCTCACGCTGTCCATCACAGCCGTGGCGAGGACGCCGTCGTTGTGGCTCGTGACGGCGAGGCCCACGTAGGCGACCGTGCCCATCGCCGCAGTGTCCTCGGCCAACAGCGTCCACGCGACGCCGTCGGCGGACACATAGCTGCGGAAGGTGTTGCCGGAGCGCGCGAGGCGCAGCCACAGCGGGGCTGCGCCCGTTCCGCTCTCGTATTCGGCGGCGTCGGCGGTGGCGCCGCGGCACTGGAAGGCGGAGCCTGCGCCGGCCGTGAGGGCGGCCAAGACGTAACTGGCGTTCGCCGCCAGGCTGCTGCGGAACATCAGGCCCGCCGCGGCTGCGGGATGGGTGGGGGTGAGGCTGGCGATGCGGGCGATGATCTCGCCGTCGCCGCTCAAGGTCTTGAACACGTAGCGGAATTCGTCGCCGTAGCCGCCCGTGCCCGCCCCCGAGGCCTGAATGGTGAAGGTGCCGCCCAGGAGTTGCGTGCTGCCCGCGGCGGCCACGGCCCCGATGTCCTGGCTCTGCCAGGCCGTGTAGGTGAAGCTTCGCTGCGAGTTCGGCGCGACGGCGTTGCCTGAGCCATCGGTCACATTGTTCACGGTGAGCGTGTAGAGCACGCCATCCGACAGCGGCGCGGCGAGCACGAGATTCACCGTCCGGGCATCGCGCTGAAGCTCGGCGCCCAGGATCGCCACGGGCTGGGCCGCGGGGTCGGTGAGGAGGTAGTTGCCCCGACTCTCGGCGGACGCCTGCTGGACGGGCTTGCCGAATGTGACGGCCACGTGCGTGGCGTCGAAGGCGGTGGCGGCCTGAAGGCCGGGCTTGGGCGTGGCGAGCAGCACCGTTGTACGGGCGCTCTCCCGGCCGTCGCCGTTCACGGCCGCAATCTGATAGGCATAGGTGCGGTCCTCGGCCAGGCCGGTGTCGCTGAAGCTCGTCGTGGCCGCAGTCTGGCGCAACACGCCATCGCGGTAGATGCGGTAGAAGGCGATGCCGCTCTCGGGGTCGGAGGCCGCGCCCCAGGAGAGGTCAATCCGCGAACTGCTTGCGGCAACGGCGCTCGGGCTGACGGGCGCCGTGGGCGGCGTGGCGTCGAGGAACTCGTTGGCCCGGCCGGGGGTGCTGCCCGGCCCGCTCGCGCCCCAGGCGGCAGGGTCGTTGCCGTAGAGCGCCCCACTCCATCGCGCCAGGGCCGGGCCCTCGCCGTCGGGCTCCTCGGGCCAGGGCAGGCGGTCGTCGTAATCCACGAGCTCCACGAGGATGTAGGGCACGTAGCCGTTGCCCTCGGGCGCGCCGGGGCGATAGAGCTTGATGGACTCGCCTTCGTTGGCCAGGGCGCCAACGTAAGGGCCGAAGATGGGAACCTCGGCAGGCACGCCATAGGTCGCGCGGAACGTCGCCGGGTCAATGCCCACCACGAGCAGGTAGCCGTCGGCCGGGAGCGTGGTGTAGGCGGGGAAGCGGAACTCGATGGCGTCAAAGAACTTCCACGTGTTGTCGGGGTTTGCCAGGTCGTAGAGGGGGACGGGGGCGCTGGATGTGTTGTGCAGTTCGAGGAACTCGTGGCCGCCCGCCGTGGCGGGATGGTACATGATTTCGTTGATGACGACGGGACCCACGAGTGGGTAGGCGTTCGCGCCACCGGGCGTGGGGGCGCTCATCGCCACAAAGTCCACTCGGCCCGTGCTCGTGACGTAGCGGCCGAAGGGCACCTCGCGGCCGGCCGCGCCGAAGGCCACGCTCTCGCGGTAACCGCCTGCCTGGCCGCTGGGGTCGGGCGAGGAGAGGAAGGCGTTCTCGCCGAGCTCGCTGAAGGCGAACGGGGTGCGGGTGCCGGGCGCAGCCGCGTTGCCGAAGTGATCGCGCTGGTTGAGCACCAGGAAGCCGCCGGCGGGGAGCACTGCGCCCGGCGGAATCTGGTACTTCGTGAGGTCGGCGGGGTCGTCGCTCAGGTACCAGCCGCTGAGGTCCATGGGGCTGCCGGTGGTGTTGTGCAGCTCGATCCAGTCGCCGAGCGCCTGGTCGGTGTGGGAGAGCAGCTCATTGATGACGACCGCGCCGGCCGCGTAGCCTGGATCGTCGGCGCCGGGCGAGCCGTGCAGGAGGGCGCTCGCCCGCCAGCCGCTGCGGCGGTCCCAGTTCGCCAGATCGCCCGCCTCATCCACGGGGACGAGCGAGAAGCCCTCGCCATCGGTGAGCGGATGCCAGGAGTCGCGGTAATCGAAGTCGGCGATCCGCTCGCCGAGCGGCCCGCGGAGCTGGATCTCCTCGCCCGCGTTGCTGAGCGAGCCGGTGTACTGGCCGGCGACCAGGATGCCCGAGGTGTCGTAGCGCGACGCGAAGGCCGTCAGGTTGCTCACTACCAGCACGTGGGCGCCGGGGGCCAGGATGATCTGCGGGAAGGTGAAGGCAACCGCCTTGTCGAGGCGGAAGCCGAGGAGGTCAATCGGGGCGGGCCCGATGTTCTTCACCTCGATGAACTCGAAGTCGTTATCCTGGTACTTGCTCGGCGCGGTGGGGTCCTTCGGGTGGTACATCACCTCGGTGATCCGCAGGGCGTCGGCGAGCGGGTCGAAGGGCCTCGAGACCTCGAACTCGACGGGCTCGGACCAATGGCTCCAACGGCCCGTGGCGTCCTGCATGCGCACGCGAATGCGATAGGTGTGGCCCGCCTCGACGGCGCCGGCGGGCACGGTGATGTCGCTGGCGTAGGCGGGCAGCACGCCGCTGGTCCAGACGGCCTCGATCTCGTAGCGGCGCGGGTCGTGGGGGTCGTAGCTGCGGTTGTCGGTGTCGGTGACTTCGCCCAGACGCCACTCCATGGCAGCAAAGGGTGCGGTGCCGTTGAACGTCGAGGCGCGGAAGCTGAGGGCGTTGGAGGGGAACTCGGGCGGCGCGAGCGAGGTGACGACGGGGGTCGCGGGAATCAGCGGATCGCTGAGAAGGTGTGTGTCTATCCAGCCGATGCGGGCGGCGATGTAGCTCTTGAGGAGCTGGACCATGCCCCCGAAGCCGCCGGTGGGCGACTCCTGGTAGAACTCGCCCTGCCCGGCCTTGGCGGGGTCCACATAGGGTGAGAGCATGATGGGATTGTAGTCCCACATGGCCCGGTCGACGCCGACGATGTCGGTGATGAAGCCTGCCGACTCGTCAATCACCTGGTAGGCCTGGTCGGTGTTGAGGAGCAGGTCGCGGACCTCGCGCAAGCGGTTCTGGTAGTCGAGGGCGAAGGTGGGCCAGGACAGCACGGAGGCGGCGAGGGGCTCGGCGCCGTTGCCGGGCATCGTATCGGCCCAGGCGAAACGCAGGTTGCCAGGGATGACCGACCACAGGCCGGTCGTGGGGTGGAGATAGTAGAGGTAGTTTGAACCGTCGCCCACGTCGTAGCTGCGGGTGGCCTCGAGGACGGCGCGGTAGCTGAGATACTCCTCGATGTCCAGGTTGGCGCGCCACCAGGCTTCGGAGGGGTTGGTGGCCGCGGTGGCGAGGAAGGCGTCGAGGTCGGAGCCGTCGGAGGCGGCGCGGTAGCCCTGGTTGGCGAGGACGCCTTCCCAGGCGTCCATGCGGTAGAGGTTGCCGTCGGGGAGGCCGTGCTCGTCGAGGAAGCGGCCGTCGGGTCGCTCGATGGCGAGGTAGAGGCCCCAGAAGTCGCCTTGGTATTGCGTGGCGCCGGCCTCGGCGGCCTCGTCAATCACGCGGAGCGAGGCCCAGTGGGTGCTGCTGGCGGGCACGCCCGCGAGTTGGAAGAGGCGGAAGGCGACCGCCTCGAACAGCCCGTGCTCACCGCGCAGGCCGGTGTCGGCGGGCAGGAGGGCGGCGGAGAGGTCCAGCTTGTCCCACGGCTCCCCGTAGTCGTTGCCGTAGTTATCCTGGGCCTCGAAGGCGTGGCCGCGACTGAAGTCGAACGTCCAGGCGTTCTTGCCTGCGGCGTAGCGCCAGGCGTCGCCGCCGGCCTGATAGCGGATGTGGTCGTAGACCACGCCGTTGTAGACCAGCGTGCCGAGCCAGGGATAGGCGTCGCCCGGGTAGCCATCGAGCCACTGCGCGGCTTCGGCATCGGCCCTCTTCGTGAGCAGGTGGTAGACGGGCACGCTGGCCATCGCCGCGCCGTCGTACGCGGTTGCGGCGGCGCGGGCGGGGTCGCTGCTGCCGGGCTCGATGGCGCCGTTCCAGCCGGGCACACCGCCATAGACGAAGTAGGCGAAGTTCGGCTGCGGGTCCTCGGGGTGCGGGGCCTGTGTGGAGGCGCCCACGGCGTCCTCGGCCGTCACGCGATAGCGCACGAGGCGGCGATGAGCCTGCAAGACGGCGGGCAGTTCGACCGAGTAGATGCCGTCGCCCGCCACCTCGTCCACCCCCAACCCGTCGTCGCGCATCGCGATGGAAGACCAGCTCGTCGCGTAGAGCGGGTCGGTGAGGCTGATGTAGCTCCCGGGGTCCACAAGCTGGTATTCGAGCACCACGCTCGCGATGCCATCGGCATCGGTGACGATGGCTGTGATGACGACGGGGGCGCCGGGCAAAGGCTCCTTCGGGCTGTGGCTCACCGCGTGAATGAAGGGCGCGAACGATGTTGCGTAGACTGAGTTGACGGCGCCGGGCGTGGGACCCGAGATGAGCGACGGCCGCCAGCTCGCGCCCAGGCGGTTGTCGAGTGCGGGATTGAGCAGTTCGATGGACGGCCCGGGCGCCTCGCCGACCACCGGCCAGGGGAAGCCCGCGCCGTAGTCCACTGCGTCCACCTTCTGGCCGATGGCGTTGCGCAGCACGATTCTCTCGCCGCCGTTGCTCAAGCGCCCGGTGAACGGCCCCAGGGGCGTGAACCCGAACCACGCCTCGAATGCGACGGGGTCCTGTGCCACGACCAGGTAGCCGCCCGCGGGCAGCACGGTGCCGGCGGGGAAGGTATAGGCGATGGCGTCCGAGAGGCGCCAGCCGCTGACATCGGTGTCCGTGGCCTCGCCGCTGTAGATTTCCACGAACTCCAGCAGGTCGGTCGCCACGTCGGGGGCGTAGTGGATTTCGTTGATCGCGATCTTGCCCGAGGCGAGGCCCGAGTCGGGCGCGCCGGGCGAGCCGTCCGCGAACAGGCTCGGGCGCCACGCTGCCGCAGTGTCCCACGCCGCGCGGGGCACCGAGGCGTCGCGGACCACTAGCGAGTGTCCCTGCCCATCCGTCGTCGGGTACCACCCGTCGCCGTAGCGGAAGGCCAGGATCGCGGCGTCGTAGGGGGCGGGGAGACGCAGCGTGAGGTCCTCGCCCGCATTGTCGAGATCGCCCGCAAACACGCCCGCAACCGGCACGCTCGTGTCGTAGCGCGACTGGAAGGCCTCGAGGTCGCTCACCACGACGATGAAGGCCCCGGGTGCCAGCTCGAGGCTTGGGAACACGAAGCTCACCCCGCCGCTCAGTCGCACGCCGGCCAGATTCAGGGCTGTGGCGCCTGTGTTCTGGAGCTCGATGAACTCGTGATCGGCGCCATCGGGCGGGTTGTACATCACTTCGGTGATGCGGAGGGAGGCCATCAGCCCTTCGATGTTGGCCGGGACAGGCGAACTGTTCGACAGGCCGGGTGTGGGAATGGCGAAGAAGGGGAAGGGCCAGGCCGCGCCGTCGGGATTGCGGCCCTGCGACACATCGGTCGTCTGCGCGAGGTGAAGGACCCTGTCAATCGCGTTGCCCGCGGCATCGAAGAGGCCGAGCCACTCGTAGTGCGGCGAGAGCTTGAAGCCCAGGTGGCTGGGGCCGGCCGCCTCGTTGTCGTCGGCGGTGAAGACGGCGAAGCCGCCGCCCGCCACGAAGCTCAACGGCGCGATCTCGTGTTTCGTGGGCTGCGGGCCGGGCTTGTCGGTGAGGAACAGGCCGCCCAGCGCCACGGGCAACGGGTCGGGGTTGTACAGCTCAATGAAGTCGTTCTGGAACAGCACGTCGCCATCCGCGAACCACTCGTTGAGCCGAAGCGTGGCGGTGTCGCCCGTTCGCTGCGGGACATTGGCCGCGCCGAACGTCGGTCGCGTGAGCGCCCAGGCGCCGTCGTGGCCCACGCGGCCGATCGAGAGGTCGGGCACCTGGAGGCCGAACTCCACCGAGTCGAGCAGCGCGCCGCCCTGGGCCGCGGGGGCGAAGAGGAACACACCCTCGCCCTGCGCGTCGAGCGAAAAGCCCAGGTGGATGCCCGACGTGGCTGCGCCGTCGGCATAGAGCACGAGGAAGTCGCCCGGCAGCAGCGTGGTGCCGGCGGCGAAGACGAACTTGGCCGGATTCGCAGGGTCGTCGCTCAGGCTCATCCCCGACAGGTCGGCGGGCAGGGCGCCGTCGTTGACCAGCTCGATGAGGTCGGGGAAGGTGCCCTCGTGCTCCACGGCCGAGCGGTTGCTGGCCAGCACCTCGTTGATGCGGACGCGCGAGAGGCCGGCGTTCACCGTCCACGTGAGCGAGGCTGTGGCATCAGCCTCGGCCTGCCAGATGCCTGCCGAGTTCTTGCCGATGACTTGCACCGTGTACGCGCCGTCGGCCAGGCCGCTGAGGGTGATGGATGTGGCCACGGGCGTCTCCGGCCCGTATCCGCCGCCGTTCACCTGGTAGCGGTAGTGCGTGATGCCCGGCCCGGCGACGTGGAGCGTGGCGCTGGCGAGCGGGGTGACGGCCGGCGGCTCGCCCGACACCGAGGCCCCGGCGGGCACGAGCGCGCCCATGTCCAGGCCGTTCGGGCCGGTGCCCAGCGCCGGCGAGCCGGGCAGCAGGGTGAGGCCCACAGCCGCCAGGCGTGGGTCCTCGTCCACATTGCCTACCCCGTAGGTGTGCCAGACCGCGGGCACGACGGAGCGATGAATGGTGAGGTCGGTCGCCGGGAGCACGTGGCCAAAGGCGACGGGCGAATCGGCGAAAATGACGCCCTCCACATAGGCGCCGCGCCCGGGGCTGGCCGTCTGGCCGGGCAGGTCGAAGGTGAGGGCGGCGTAGGCCGAGCCGACCACGGTGTTGTTCGCGAAGACGAGGAACGCATCGTCGAAGACGAAGGCGGCGTGGTCCACGTCGGAGAAGGTGTTGCGGACGGCTACGTAGCTGTGCGCGCCGCTCACGGCCAGGGCGCTGGCGTGGCCAGGGTAGGGGTTCCAGCCGTCCTTGTGGAAGCCCGCGAAGGAGTTGCCCTCGACGTGGGCGTCGCCGTCCAGATTGAGGGCGTGGGCGCCGCCGCCGAGGAACACGTTGTCGAGAATCGCCACGGGCGAGACGCCTGTGCCGCTGAGGTCAATAGCGTGGTTGGGGCCTTTGAGGAGGCCGAAGGTGTTGGCCTGGATGATCACGGGTCCAGGGGCGGAGCCGGCGAGCCAGATGTGCCCGCTCAGGCCGTCGGTGGCGGGCGGCTCGCCCTCGCCAAAGACGTCGGTGAACGTGCAGTGGCGGACGGTGAGCGCGGAGGCCACGGAGCGGATGCGGCGGCGGGTGGCGTGGTCGAATGTCACGTGGTCGAGGGACAGGCGCGAGTTGTCCAGGCCCACCATGCCATCGTCGGTCACCGCCCACTCGAGGATCGCGTGCGAGATGCGGTTGTCGGCCAGGGTGCTGCTGAACTGGATGCCGTTCCAGGGCCCGCCCCCGGGCACGCTGGTGAAGCGGATGGGCGCGGCGGCGGTGCCTTCGGCCACCAGGCGCCCCTCGATGGTGAGGCGCGCGCCGGCCTCGAAGAAGAGCGTGGTGCCTGGCTGAATCGTGAGGGTGACGCCAGGGTCCACAACCACGTTGCCGGCTACCGTGTAGGGGCCGGCAGCGGGGGTGAGCACGGTGTCGGCGGTGATGCGGCCGCCGGCGAGGGGCATGCCGGGGACGTCGCGCCAGATGTCAATCGTGCCGCTCGTGAGGCGGTTGCCGGTGCCGTTGGGGCCGTCGAAGGTCTCGACGAGGACGCGGTTGAGGCCGGGCTGGAGGGCGATGCTGGTGCCGCCCACGGGCACGGTGGCCTCCAGCTCGAGATCGAAGCTGAGGTCCGAACTGCTGGCGGAGCTCTGGTGGACCTCCACGGCCAGGGTGTTGAGGCCGCTCACGAGCAGGGCGGGGTTGATGGTGAACTGGAAAAACGTGGATTCGTCGGCGCCGCCCACGGTGATGGTGGCATAGGTGTTGAAGGCAGCGCCCACGGGCAGGCCGTCGCGCACCACCTCCTGGCCGTTGAGGTAGACAGCAGCCCCATCGTCGCGCACAAGCCGCACGGTGAGCCCGATGATCTGCGACGGGTTGGAGACGTTGAAGGTGGTGCGGAAGTACGTGGTCGGGTACTTATTGCTGGGGTTCGGCCCGTAGCTCACCACGGTGGCTTCGTCGCCGTCGCCGTAGCCGAGTTGGGCGGGCCCGGAGGCCCAGCCGCTGTCGTTGAAGCCCGGCTGATACCAGGCGGTGCCCTGGTTCGAGCCATTGTCGAGATAGCGCCAGACCGAGCCGCGCGGCAGGAGAATCTGCGCCTGAGTGCCGGTCGGCAGGCTGTCGGTCCACTGGCCGGTCCGGGGGTCCCATGAGCCCACGTTGCCGTTGACGAGCACCGAGCGGGTGTGGGCGGCGTCGGCGGTGCCGCTGAGGCTGGCCGTGGCCGCGGTGGTGCGCGGGTAGCCGTTGACGACGGGCAGCGGGCTGGTGATCGTGAACTCCCGCGGAATCTGCTCCAGCACGGCCGCCGTGCGGTCTACCACGAACTGCTTCATGGCGTCGGTGGCCGCCGGCGGGGCGAAGGCGCCGATCGTCTGGTCAATCAGAGGGTTCATCGCCTGGGGATTGAACACCGTGGCGATGAGGTCGAGGATGGCCGAGTAGTAGAGGGGCAGCACGTCGGGATGGGTGAGCAGGCGGTTCAGGCCGTCCACGCCGGTGAAGGCGAAGATGCTGTGGGCGATGTCGCCCGAGACCTGGCCCTGGCCGAGCACGGCGTCGAGGTCGTGCGGGACGAGGACGAATCGGGGGTCCGCCACGCCGCGGTAGAGGTAGTAGTTGTTGCCGATGCCGCGGTTGAGCCCGGGGCCGTAGTTCATCATCAGGGTGTCGAGAGCCAGGTAGCGCACCCACTGCTCGACGTTGATCACCTGGCTCACTTGGGCGAGGAAGGTGGCGTTCGGCGCGTTGTTCAGCACGTCGAGCATGTGAACGAGGTCGGACCAATCGTTGGCGTCCCGATTGGTGAGCTTGAAGTACGTGTCCTGATAGGCGGCAGCGGCGGCGCCCTCGTAGCGGAGGTCGGCCTCCTGCGCCAGGTCGTCGGTGCGGAAGGCGGCGTAGAGGTTGCCCAGGGGGTCGCCGGGGAAGTGGTTGAGGGCGAAGGCCGCGCCCAGGGCCTCGATGCTCACGTAGCTGCCGTACATGGGGCTGCCGGGCAGGGCGAGGTCGGCGCCGTTGACGAGCAGTTGCACCGCCTGCGCGTCGGGGGCGATCAGCCCCGCTGCCTGGTAGACGGCGTTGGCGAGCGACTGGGCGTGGGTGTAGCGGGAGTTGATGGTGACCGCGGCGGCATCCCGCCACAGGGTTCCGCTGGAGAAGACGACGAGGTAGTTGCTGGGCGGCCCTGTGCGCGTCTCGTGGCCGGTGTTGCCGACGCCCGCGAGATAGCGCACGCTCAGGCCCGTGCCGTCGAAGGCAATGAACGTGCCGTTCATCAGGGCGTTGCTGAGCTGCTGGCCGTCGCTGGCGGCGCCGATCTGGGCCAGCTCGGCCCGCTCGGCCTGGGTGAGGATCAGGCGGTAGATGGGCTGGGTGCCCGGCGCCCACGGGACGGCGGGGTCGAACGCGTCGTCCACCTGGTAGAGCAGGTTGGCGGCTTGGGCGCCTGAGGGCTGCACCGGCGCGGGCCACGTGCGGATGTGCCCCGTGGCGTCGGAGGCGGCGACGTAGAACTCCACGATCGTGCCGTTTGGTTGCGCGGGCAGGACGGCCCCGAAGACGCCATCGCCCGCCTTGCCATCGCCGTGGTCGCCGTCGTCGGCCATCGGCACCGAGGCGAAGCTGGGTTGCCCGTCCAGGCGGTACCACAGGGTCGCGCTCAGCCCTGTTTGCGCTTCGTCGAGGAGGCGGGCGGTGATGGTGACCGGGTCGGTGGACCGCGGGATGACAGGCAGGTGAGTGACGTCGAGGATGAGCGGCGCGGCGTCGGTGCTGGCCACCGAGTTGGGCGCTCCTGGCGTGCCCTGGGCCACGAGGCTGGCGGCCCAGTTCTGGCCGTAGCGGTCGGGCAGGGCGAGGCTGATGAGTTCGAGCGAACTGCCGCCGCCGTCGTGGGCGGCGGCCCACACCCAGCCCTGGTGGCCGTGGTCGAGGGGGCCGCTCGTGCGGGCCGCCCAGTCGCCGTCGTCGGCGTAGGTCACGCGGTCGAGGACCCTGCCGGCGGCGTCGAGCAGTTCGATCGTCTCCGAGGTGTCGCTCAGGCTTCCCTGCCATCCGGCCACGTAGTTCGTCACCGTGGGGTACTTGGCGGCGAAGGCGGCGACGTTGGCCGCCACCACCAGGTAGCCTCCCGCGGGGATGACCCGTTCGGGCAGGGCGAAGTCCACCGCGTTGGCCAGGCGCCAGCCGCGGGTGCTCACGGCTACGGAACTGGCGTTGTGGATCTCGATGTACTCCTGGCTATCGAGGCCCGACGAGGGGTGGTACATGATTTCGGTGATCTGGATGTCGGGCTGGCCGGCGACCACGAACGTGGCCTGGTTGAGGGCGCTCCAGGTGCCGCCGGCCAGGATGCGGGCCTGGACGTGCACGCTCTCGGCTAGGGCGACGGGCCCGGTGTAGAGCACGGCGCTGGGGGACACGCCGCCGCCCACGAGGCGGGGGTCGGACCCGTCGGTCGTGTAGTAGATGGCGCCGGCCGGGGCGGACATGGTGAGGGGGAACGCCGTCACCACGGTGCCACCGTGGAGATTGAACGACGGGGCCACCACGCTGGGGTAGAGCGGTGCGGAGGACCCATCGCGCAGCACGGTGGCGCGGAACTGGTTGAGGACAATGGCGGAACGGTAGGGCAGGTAGTTGTTGACGATGTTGTTGACGGCGTTCTGCCAGTTGGCCTTGGTGAGAGGTGTGGCCACCTTGGAGTCGCCCCAGCGGGCGGACTCGGCAATGATGGCCAACTCGATCTCGGCTGCGCGCGCAAGGAACCGTTGGGTGGCCTTCGCAGGCGTCAGCAGGCCGTCGTTGAAGAAGTACTGGTGGACCCGGTCAGCGAAGCGCAGGCGGTACTCCTCATTGTACATGAGCTGCTGATGGATCCACTGGGGGTTGCTCTTGTTGAAGGTGTCGCCGGCGGGCCAGGGGCCGTTGCGGTTCTCGTTGACGTTCAGGAGCGTGTGCTCGGCGTCGTGGGCGAAGAAGACGAAGCCGCGCTCGCCCGTTCGGTCGCGGATGCCGTACCAGTTGTTGGGGCTGGCGTTGCCGAGGAAGGCAGAGATCGGGGCATCCAGGTTGCCGCCGTAGAGGATCACAATCATGTAATCTATCAAGTTATCCACGTCCAGGAGAACGGGATAGGCGGGGTTGCGTGTCCCGTCGGGGTTGAGTCCCTGGGCGCGATAGTAGGCGGCGAGGGAGGAGAAGCCGGCCGCGGCCTGGTTCCAGAGGTCCTGCCAGGCGGCCAGGGCGCCATCGGTCGCGCCCACGACATAGCCGTCGTCCACCTTGATGGTGTCGTAGTCGTCGGCGTCGCCGCCCAGGTAGGATTCGCCGTAGCTGGCCTCGGAGCGCTCCTGGGTCTGGTAGAGGCCCCAGTACTGGCCGTTGATGTAGAGGTGGTAGAAGCGGCTGCGAGTATACGGTTGGCCCATCGCGCTCTGTGTGTCGCGCGAGAAGACCTCGGCGATGAAGTTGTTGTTGGGGTCGCCGCCGAAGCTCCACGAGTAGTTCTGGGCGGTGCGCAGGTCAATGCAGTCGAACTCGTCCACCCCCTCGTCGCCGAAGAGGGGGAACTGGAGCTTGGCGGCGCCATATTCCTCGCGGAAGAAGAGGCGGAAGGCATGCTTGGGATTGCCGCCGCTGCGGCTGTAGCCGCCGCGGATGCGCAGGCCGGCATTGATCTGGAAGCCGAGGCTGCCGTCGGGGTTGATGAGTTCGGCCGACACCGGCCGCTCCCAGGACGCGCCGTCCTGCCCCGCATTCACGTAAATGCCAGTGCTGGGGTTGAACAGGTTGGCCAGATCGGTGACGAGCGAGATGGTGGGGATGGCGGTGAGCGCGGCCTGGAGCTGGGGACCCCACGTGGGGCTGTTCACGATGTCGGGGTCCATGCCGTAGTCGAGGATCTGGCCGTTGATCGGCCCGGTGGGCCATCCGGCCGGCGGGGTGCCCGTGGGCGACTGCGTGAGGACGTCGGCGAGGAACAGGTAGGTGCGCGTGGCCACGGGCGCGGGGTCGTGGCCCGGTTTGAAGGCGGCGGCACGCAGCACGGTGGTGCCCGTGACGTTGATGGGGCCGGAGTACACGGTGCCCGTGGTGGCCGTGGGCGTGCTGCCATCGGTCGTGTAGCGAATCTGCGCGCCGGCCGTCGCCGTGCTGAGGGTGACGCTGAACGGTGTGTTGTAGAAACCGTGCTCGTGGCTGAACTGGATGTCGCCGACGCGCGCGTAGTAATTGGTCGAGTTCACGGCGCCGGGCGTGGGCACGGCGAAGTAGTGCTCGGTGAGGCCCAGGATGTCAATGTCCACCAGCTCGGCCGCGAGGAGGAACTTCTGGCTTGTCTTGCTGGCATTGAGGCCCTGGATGGCGAGCACATTCGGCCCGGCCTGGAGGAGGCCGAGGTAGCTTGAGATGTTGATCGTCTCGACCGCGAGGGCCTGCTCCCCCTCGTGGGTGCCGGTGGCCGTGGAGTTCCAGTGGAGGAAGGCCGGGGCATTGCGCCGCGCGACTTCGACGCCGTTGAGGTAGGCCACGAAGCCGTCGTCGTAGTTTACGCGCAGGGTCAGCGAGTCGTATTGGAGCGGGTCCGAGACCTCGAAGGGGAGCCGGACGTAGGCGGAGGCGTTGACGTTGTACATCGCGGTGCGCACGTCGGTGCCGATGAGGGCGGCGTAGCCCGAGCCCGAGGCGGAGCCCACGGCGTCGGATTCGACCACGAGGCCCCCGTTGGCCGTGTCGCCCACGAGGTCGAAGTTCGTGGCGTCCCAGGCGGTGCGGGCGCCGGGGGCGGCGAACAGCTCGAGGCCCGAGCCGCCGCCGCGCTCGTAGAAGACCAGTTCGAGGGCGTAGGTGCCCGCGGCAGCAAAGTTGAACGTGCCCAGGGTGTCGGCCGGGCCGCGGGGGTTGGCGTAGGAGATGGTGTCGCCGCCCGCGGGGGTGCTGGAGTTGACGACCTGCGTGGTCGTGGCGCCCACGATGGTGAGGCGGAAGCCGTCGTCGCTGTTCACGCCAAACGTCCACAGCCCCGCCGTGGGAATGGTGACCAGGGCCGTGGCGCGGACGACGAAGTCCTCGACATCCTGGTTGATGAAGGTGCCGGGGAAGGGGTAGTTGGTGGCCGAGTAGCGCCCGGTGCCGCCGGTGTTGAAGTAGTTGATGACGGGGGCGTTCTCGGAGGCGACCCAGGCCTGCTGCGCGGGGTTGGCGAGCACGGCTTCCGCGGTGGCCAGGTTCCCCACGCTGATGTTGGCCTTGTAGGTCCAGACGGCGAAGCCGGGCACGAACTTCACGTAGCCGACGCCGCCGGTGCCGTGCAGCCACGCGCTGTCGTCGAAGCCGGGGGCTGTCCACGAGAGGCCGAGGGCGTCGCTCGTGGGAATCCACACCGTGCACGCGGCATCGCTCGCCACCAGGGTGGTGACGCTCAGGTCCTGGCCGATGCCATACGACAGGTCGGTGAACTGCGGGGGGAAGGCGGGGGCGTACGCGCTTTCCACGGTGGTGCCGTCGGGGCGCACGAGGGCCAGATACTCGCCGTCGCCGCTGAGGCTGAAGTTTGTGTGCAACTGGCTGCCGGGCGTGGCGCGGTTCTTGCCCGAGGCGAAGACGATGAGATAGCCCTCGGGGCGGATCTCGACGTCGGGGAACTTCCACTTCGTGGGGTTCGCCGCACGGTCGGTCAGGTACCAACCGTTCAGGCTCACAGTCGTGGCGCCGGGGTTGTGGATTTCGATCCAGTCGGAGTAGTCGCCGTCCTCGTCGGCGAGGATGCTGTCGTTGAGGGCCATGAACTCGCTAATGTAAAGGGTGCCGGCCAGGAGGACGCGCGGCTCGAGGCCCTCAAGACGCAGCGGGGCGCGCCCGCGCGGCGCGGCCCGTCGACGACGGCGTGAGGCAGGGTGGTGGCGCGACTTGCGGCCCATGAGATGTACCCGTCAAGAGGGGGCGGTGCGGCGCGAGGCCGGCACGGGTCAGAGCGGCGGCACGGGCTCGTCGAGCGGCTCGGCCTGAAGAAGGGCCGTCGAGCGGCGCGGCGACGAGAATCTGACGAAGAGCGTCTCGCCCAGTTGCGGGGCGCCGGCCTCGTTCCAGGGGAGGTTGCCGGCCTGCGGCTGCATGCTGGGCGGCAGCTCGATGAGCACGCGTCGCCCCCAGCGCCGCTGGGCGCGGGCCGGCCCCGACAGACGCGACGGGATGCGCTCGACCTGCGCGCCAACCTCGATGACGCGGGCCGTGGCCACCTGGATGGGGATGGTCTTGCGACGGACCTCGACCTCCATGCCCGCCGCCGGCTCGATGGGCGCGCCCGGCTCGATGAAGCTCACGACGTACAGGGTCCGCGGATCAGCCACCATCAGCACGGGGTCGCCGGCCCGCACCGTCTCGCCCTCCCAGTGGTAGACGGCCGTGACGACCCCGTCAATGGGGGAGGCGAGCGCGAGCGCCTGGCGCCGGGCCTGGATTTCGCGGATGCGCTCCAGCTGGGCATCCACGGCGCGGCGCAACGGCGCCAGGGCCACCTCCAGGCTCTCCTGCCCCAGCACGGGCTCGCCCACCCGCTCGCGCGCCTGGGCGGCCTGCACCTGCTGGTCCACGACCGCGATGGCCTCGCGCGTGGCCTTGATCTTCTTCCGAGACGCCTCGAGCTGATACCGGGTGTCGTCCAGAATCTGGTCGCCGATGACCCCGCGCTGGTGCATCACCTCCTGCCGCCGCAGCAAGGCGGCGAGACGTTCGGCGTTGACCTGCTCGTTCTCGATCTCGATGAGGTGGTTGAGCTTGGCCAGCCGCATCTGCTCGGTGCGGACGCTGTAGGTGCGGTCGAGGGCCAGAAGGTCGAGCTTGCGTGCCTCGGCCTCCTGCCGCAGGCGCAACTCGGCGGCGGGCAGCTCAGCCTCGAGGCGCTTCAGCTCGGCCTGGGCCACCTCGAGTTCCGCGCGCACGGCCGCATCGTCCAGGCGCACCAGCACCTGCCCGGCCCTCACCTCCTCGGAGAGGCCCACGGCCACGCTCGCGAGGGTGCCGGTCTGCACGGGCGCCAGCGTGGCCTGGCGCAGGGCGTCAATCTGCGCCGGAGCATCCATCCGCGTGACGCGGCTGCTCCAGAGCATCGCCACCCCCGCCACGGCTCCCGCCCAGAGGGCCAGCGGGATCACGCGCAGGCGGAACAGGTTCAGATACCGCCGGATGGGTGTGCGGATGCGGCGTGGTTTTCTCATGGGCGGTGCCCTTCGTTGCCTCCTTGATGCGTCAGACCTCGCCCTCCTCGTCGCGCTGGATCATCGAGACGTGGGACACTCCCGCGGCCTCGGCCAGGTCGGCGGCCAGCTCGGCGGACCGCTGCGGGTCCCGCAGCAGAAGGCGATAGGAGAAGTCGGCGGCCCCGGCGGCATCGCTGACGCGTTGCGAGGCCAGGACGGCTCGGCGGCAGTGGCGCGAGAGCACGGGGCGCAGGGCGCCGAGAGCCTGGGCGCCGCCCAGGAGGCGGAAGCTCAGCAACACGTCGAAATGCTGCCGCGAGCCGAACGACGTCAGGTGCATCAGGAAGGTGATGGCGCAGATGGCCACCGTGCCCAGGACGGCGATCTCGAATGCCCCGGTGCCCGTGGCGAGGCCGATCACCAGGGTGAGGAGCAGGAAGGCCGTGTCGCGCGTGTCCTTGAGGATCGTGCGGAAGCGCACGATGGCCACGGCGCCCATGAGGCCGAAGGCGATGACGAGGCTGTTGGCCGCGGCCACCACGGCCATGGCCATGGCCAGAATCACAGGCAACAGCACGAGCGACTGCACAAAGGACCGCGCATAGGAGAGTCCCGTGTGGGTGTGCATATACGTCCACGCCGTCACATTGCCCAGCACGAACGCCAGCAGGAGGCCCAGCAGCAAGGTGGGCAGGCTCGCGGGGGCCGAGGCCTCGAGGGTCTCGCGCAGTTGGGCCACCCAGTCCACGGCGTCACGGCCTCCTTGCGATCAGGCCACGCCTACGCCCAGAGCCGCCAGCGCGTCCACCGAACGCACGTACTTCGGCGAGCGCACGCGCACGAGGTCCAGCTCGCGCACCATGTCCGACAGCCAGAGGGGGAACGTGTCGGTGAACTTGATTTCGAGAACGATGGGCTGGTTCGGCAACGCGATCCAGCCGGGATGATCGTCGGTCAGCAGCACCCTGTCGGTGCGCAGGCACGCCACGCAGCGGTCCATCGTCACGCGGAGCGGCCCCCCGCTGGGGTCCGTGTACGGCTCGCGCAGGTAGCGGAGCAGCACCGTGGGGCGCGCGTCGAGCTTCGCGCACAACTCGCAGAAGCGCTCGAGGCCCGCGCGGCCGGCCGAATCCGCCGCCACGAGGTCATCGGGGGAACCGCAGTAGGTGTTGAGGACGCGGCCCACGGCGCTCTTGCGCACCTCGGCCCGCTGCTTCACCACCACTTCGCCCTTGCGGGCCTTCACCTCCAGGAACGCCGGCGTGTCGGGGCGCTCGTCGTAGAACCGCACGCGCAACTTGAACCGGTCCTTGTGGCCGGCCACGCTGCTGTGGTAGAGGTGCAAGCCGTGCGAATCGAGATACAGGCTGTAGACCGGGTATTCGTTGCCCAGGGCGGGCACGATGTGGGAGTCGGGGACGAGGTAGCAGGAGGCGAAGGCGCGCACCTGCGCCGCCTGCACCTCGCTGATGAGGTACTTGTACTCGAACCGCTGGCTAGCGACCAGACTGCGACCGAGCAAGGCCCGCCTCCATTGCTTCGGGTCGCCTCCCAGCCCTCAGACGAAGCCGTTCCCCCTCATGTGCGGCGCGCGCAGAGGAGGGCAACCGGGCGAACGCATTCGCGCCCGGCAACCGACGGCATCGGTGTGGGAGGGTTCGGGGGCATCGAGCGCCAGGATGAGGCCAGGCCAGAGGCTCACGCTCACGGCTGGCACCCCCATGATGGACACGCAACAAACAACCCCGGCCGCCACTGCCGCAGCGTCCCGGGGGCTAAGCCTCTCGTGTGAGCGTAATGTTAGCAATGGGTTCCGCGCATGTCAAGCCTGGGTTTGCCGAAACCGCAGTTGGCCTCGAAAGCACGGGCTCGGCGGGCCTCCCTCCCGAAGGTTCCAACACCTTCGGGAGGGTACCAGGAAGGGCGAGCGCTGGGGGTTTTGCCCTCCCGAACGTACTGGAACGTTCGGGAGGGGGCTCTGATGCTCGCCCCTGCGCTTTTTCACAATTCTCGCCCCCACACCTCTTGACCCCTCTCGCCCCTACGCTCCGTCACCTTCTCTTTCTCGCCCCTACGCTCCGCGTGGGGG
>DAOOIT010000096.1 GCA_035384565.1 Planctomycetota bacterium
CGCGGCTGATGATGGGCGGCACGCAGGCGAAGGTTTCGACGTTGTTGATGTTGGTGGGCTTGCCGAAGGCGCCGGCCTGGGCGGGGAACGGGGGGCGGACGCGCGGCATGCCGCGCTTGCCTTCGATGGAGGCGATGAGCGCCGTCTCCTCGCCGCACACGAAGGCGCCCGCGCC
Organism: Planctomycetota bacterium; assembly: GCA_035384565.1. NCBI lineage: Bacteria > Pseudomonadati > Planctomycetota > Planctomycetota bacterium. The sequence goes on from DAOOIT010000096.1 coordinate 176, forward strand.
CTGCTTGATCTTCAGGTGGAACGCGAAGGGGGTGCCGAGGATGCCGTCGCCCAGGAGGCCCAGCGCCTCGGCGTCGGCGATGGCCTTCGCGAGGTGCTGGATGGCGATGGGGTATTCGGCCCGGCAGTAGATGTAGCCGTGGTTGCAGCCGATGGCATAGGCGCCGATGAGCATGCCCTCGAGGATCGCGTGGGGGTCGCCCTCGCACACGCCGCGGTCCATGAAGGCGCCCGGGTCGCCCTCGTCGGCGTTGCAGATGAGGTACTTGGTGTCGCCGGCCGAGGCGCGGCAGAGCTGCCACTTTTTGCCGGTGGGGAAGCCGGCGCCGCCCCGGCCGCGCAGGCCGCTGGCGGCCACCTCGGCGATCACCTGGTCGGGCGTCATCGTGGTCAGGGCCTTGGCGGCCGCCTCGTAGCCGTCGAGGGCCAGATAGTCCTCGATGCTCTCGGGGTCGATCTGCCCGCAGTGGCGGAAGACGAGGCGCGTCTGGTTCCTGTAGAATGGGACGTCGCGCTCGAGGCGCACGGGCTGTTTGGTGGCAGGGTCCACATAGAGGAGGCGTTCGACCACCCGGCCCTCGAGGGTGGCCTGAACGATCTCGGGCACGTCCTCGGCCTTGACGCGCACGTAGAGGATGCCCTCGGGCCGGACGGCCAGGAGCGGCCCTGCCTCGCAGAAGCCGTGGCAGCCGGTGCGTTGGAAGCGCAGGCGGGCAGCGAGCTCGGGCCGGGCGGCGAACGCCTTGGCGAGCGCGTCGCGAACCGGCACGCTGCCCAGGGCGCGGCAGCCCGTGTCGCACAGGCACAGCGTGGTGAGTTGGCGGTGCGGCTGCTGCCGGATGCGCTCCTTGAGCGCCGACAGGTCAGCCGCCGAGTGCAGTCGTTCCATGGGGCTCCTCTGCGCGGGCCTGGCGAATGTAGTCGTCAATCACCGCGTCGGCCTGCTCGGGCGTGAGCCGCCCGAAGTACTTGTCGTCCACCATCATCACCGGCGACAGGGCGCAGCAGCCCACGCACGCGACGGTTTCGTAGGTGAAGAGCAGGTCGGGCGTGGTCTGGCCCTCTTTGACCTTGAGCTTGCTCTCGAGGAGGCGGCGGATCTGGCCCGAGCCGCGCACGTGGCAGGCCGTGCCGCGGCACACGCGGACGCGGTGGCGGCCCTGCGGCTCGAAGTAGAATTGGGCGTAGAAGCTGGCCACCCCCTTCACGGCCGCCTCGGGCACGTTGAGGTGGCGGGCCACGTCGGCCATCACGTCCGTCGGCAGGTAGCCGATGGCGGCTTGAGCATCCTGAAGAATCGGGATGAGGTCACTGCGGTCCGTGCCGTGCCGAGCCAGAACCTCTATCAGGGCGGGATGCATGCACTCTCCTGCTTCTTCCTCGTGGCCTCGAGCGAGTCCGCGGCGCACAGCTTCAGTAAAACCCAAAATGGGGCGGCCTGTCAAATGCGGATCACCGCAGGGACGAAGGGAGGGGAAAAGAAGCAAAGCAATGAACAGGTTGGACGCGTTGGACATGGGCGCGTCCGTCACGTCCATCGCGTCCATCACATGCACGGGGCGCACCCGCGGCACCGCACGGCTCACTTGGACCACGTGCTGCCAACGGAGATGTCCACCTTCAGCGGCACGCGGAGTGCCATCGCGGATTCCATCTCACCGCGCACGATGGCACAGACCGCGTCCACCTGGTCTGCGGGGACGTCGAAGACGAGTTCGTCGTGCACCTGGAGGATCATCCAGGCATCGGGGTGGCTCCTGCGGAGCGCCTCGTCGAGCCGCACCATGGCCACCTTGATGAGGTCGGCGGCGGAGCCCTGGATGGGGGTGTTGATCGCGGCCCGTTCGGCCGCCGAACGCGTGCCCTGGTTGGTGCTGTGGATCTCGGGAATGGGGCGTCGGCGGCCAAGGAGGGTGCTCACGAAGCCGTCGCGCGCGGCGGCCGCGATCGTGTCGTCCATGTACTTCTTGATGAGCGGGTAGCGGCGGAAGTAGCGCTCGATGAACTGCTGCGCCTCGGCCAGGGTGATGCCGGTGTCGTGCGCCAGGCGTTGCGGCCCCATGCCGTAGATGATGCCGAAGTTGATGGCCTTGGCCCGCGAGCGCATCTCGGGGGTCACCTGCTCGATGGGCGTCTCGAACACCTCGCTGGCGGTGCGGCGGTGAATGTCCTCGCCGCGGCGGAAGGCGCCCAGAAGGTTCTCGTCGCCCGTGTAGTGGGCCAGGATGCGTAGCTCGATCTGCGAGTAGTCGGCGCATACGAGGCGCCGCGAGGCGTCGCTGGGCACGAATGCCTCCCGGATGCGCTTGCCCACCTCGGTGCGGATCGGAATGTTCTGGAGGTTGGGGTCCGACGACGACAGGCGGCCGGTGGCCGTGACCGTCTGGTTGAACGACGTGTGAATCTTGCCCGTGCGCGGGTTCACCAGGGCGGGAAAGGCGTCCACATAGGTGCCCTTGAGTTTCGCCAGGGCGCGGTATTCGAGCAGACGCTGCACGATCGGCACGTCGGCAAAGTCCTCCAGCGCGCCCACACTCGTCCCATACCCGGTCTTGGTCTTCCGAACACGGCCTGCCTTGCTCTTGTGAATCTGGAGCTTGTCGAAGAGGATCGCGCCGAGCTGCTGGGTGGAGTTGACGTTGAACTCCTCGCCGGCGAGCTGATGAATCTCCGCCACCAGGGCGTCAATCTTCGCGGCGAATTCGCTCGACAGCGCCTGGAGGAGTTCCAGATTCACCCGTACCCCTCGGCTCTCCATGCGGGCCAGCACGCCCACGAGCGGCACCTCGACTTCGCGGTAGAGCTTCTCGACACCGGCCTCCCCCAGCTTCGGCAGGAAGAGGCGGTGGAGGCGCAGGGTCACGTCGGCGTCCTCGCAGGCGTACTCGGCTACCTTGGCCACCGGCACATCGCGCATGCTGATCTGGGCCTTGCCCTTGCCGAGGAGGTCGCTGGTCGGAATCTTCCGGATATTCAGGTGCTTAAGGGCCAGCAGGTCGAGGTTGTGCTGCCGCTGCGAGGGGTCGAGGAGGTACGACTCGACCATCGTGTCGAACGCGATACCCCGCACCTCGATGCCGTAGTTGGCGAGCACGACCATGTCGTACTTGATGTTCTGCCCGCCTTTGCGCGCCGCGGGGTCCTCCAGGATGGGCCGCAGGGGGTCGAGGATGTCATGGACCGGGCGTTCGGTGTCCGGTGCCGGGGGTTGGGGGTGAGGAACGCCTCGGCTGGCGCTGAAAAGCGGCAAGTCCTCCTCTGGGCGCGGTCCTCGGGCTTCCGCTCCGCACTCCGCATTCCGCACTCCGCACTCGCCAACCGGCACGTAGAAGGCCTCGCGCTCGCGGAAGGCGAACGACAGGCCGACGATCTCGGCCCGCGTCGGCTCGGTCGAGGTGGTTTCGAGGTCGAGCACGAACTCCTGCGCCTGCCTCAGGCGTTCGATCAGGGCGTCGAGCGCTCGCGCGTCGGCCACCGTGCGGTAGGCCACCTCGCCCGGCGCGGCGCCGACGAACTGGACCTTCTCGATAAGCGAGGGGAACTCCAACTCCTCGAAGAGCTTGAGCAGCCGTTGGGCGTCGGGGCTGCGGACTCCGAACTGCGCGGGGTCGAACACCACAGGGCTGTCGGTGTGGATCGTGACGAGTTCCTTCGAGAGCCGGCCCTTCTCGCCGCCCGCGAGGAGCCCCTCGCGCACCCGCTTGTTCCTGACCTCCGCCGCGTGCTCCAGCGCGCCCTCAAGCGAGCCGTAGGCCCGCACCAGCTCGAGGGCCGTCTTCTCCCCCACGCCCGGCACCCCGGGCACGTTGTCCGACGCGTCGCCCATCAGCCCCAGCACGTCCACCACCTTCTCGGGCGGCACCCCAAACCTCGCCTCCACGGCCGCCCGGTCAATCACCTCGTCCTCGCCCGACTTTTTCTTCAGGTCGAGGAGCTTCACGTGGTCGCTCACGAGCTGCATGAAGTCCTTATCCCCCGACACGATCAGGGCGTCCCACCCCGCGGCCTCGGCGCGGCGGGCGAGGGTGCCGATCACGTCGTCGGCCTCGAAGCCAGGGCACCGGATGCTCGGCAGGCCCAGCGCGGCCACCACCTCGTCCAGCAAGGGCAGTTGCTCGCGCATCTCGTCGGGCATCTTCTCGCGCGTCGCCTTGTAGTCGGGGAACCTCTGGTGCCGGAACGTCGGCTCCGGGCTGTCGAACACCACGGCGATCCGGTCGGGCGACTCCTTCTCGATCAGCCGCAGAACCGTCGAGGCGAAGCCGTAGATCGCGCTCGTGTTCTGCCCCTTCGAGTTGATCAGCGGATTGCGGATGAACGCGAAATACGAGCGATAGGCCAGCGCATGGCCGTCAATCAGAAACAGGCGGGGCCTTTCAGGCATCCAGGGTTCCTCTCGTGTTCTGCGGATTCTAGCAGCCCCGCCGCCGCACTGTCAAGGAACCGCCCGTCGCGATTCGCGGTTTGCCCCTTCTCGCCCAACGGTCCCAGACTCATACGGGTTCCGCCACTTCCGGCGCACCCGTTTGGCGATTGTCGCCCTTCCGGCTCAGACTCGCACGGGGTTCTCCGCTTCTCGACTCGAGAATCGCCGATTCCCCTCGTTCCGCCTGAGAGTCACGCAGAGTTTGCAGAGTCATGCGCCTCTTCGCGCGCCGGTTCCGCCCGCAGGCACCGCACCTCGTGGTCGCCTCAACGCGTGCCACAGCCTCACCCAAGTCGCGTGACTCCCCTGACACACCCGTCCGTGGGAGCCCCCCCGAAACCCGCCGTGGACACCGCGGACTCCATGGACACGGTAATCACGCCGCTTCGCACCGTCCACCGGCGTGGTCCCCTGAGCCTGCCGGCGGCGCCCCATGCGGCCAGAGCCACCCGCACGCCGTCGAGAGCATCAAGGAGGCCATCGCCCTCCACCGCGAGGCGAATGGAGCTGACCCAAGCACATCACGCCTGATCCACACCGCTCCGAAGCCGCGTGAATTGAACGAGTTCGGGGGACACCATACTTATCTCAATGTTGCTTGCGGGGAGTTCGGGGGACATCATACTTATCTCCTGGCTTGCTTGGGGCCGGGCCTCTGGCGCCGCAGGACGCGACCCAGCAAGCCTTCGAGCCGGAGGACATCCTCGTAGTTCGGGCGTAGTCCGGGGTAGTCCGGGGGACATCTTACTCATCTTGTTGTCCCCGACTCTGTGGATCCTCTGCGCTGTCCGTGCCCTCTGTGGTGATGTTCACGGCCCGGCGAGTTCGGGGGACATCATACTTATCTCCTGGCTTGCTTGGGGCCGGGCCTCTGGCGCCGCAGGACGCGACCCAGCAAGCCTTCGAGCCGGAGGACATCCTCGTAGTTCGGGCGTAGTCCGGGGTAGTCCGGGGGACATCTTACTCATCTTGTTGTCCCCGACTCTGTGGATCCTCTGCGCTGTCCGTGCCCTCTGTGGTGATGTTCACGGCCCTGCGGCGGTAAGGTGGTCGGATGACAGGGGGGTGCCCCCGGCGTCGAGGTCTTCGGCTTTGACGCTCCGCTTGCCGTGGACGATCTCGTTGATGCGTCGGGCGGGACGGTGATGTCCCTGGTGAGCCGGCACTGGCTGATGCCCATCGGCCGCAGGAACTCCTCAAGGGGAATCCCGCCGGGATGCACGAGGGCGGACCGCCCGGCCATGGCTATCCCCTGGCTTCCGATTCCCCCCTCACTTCGGCGAAGAGCCGGCAATGGGGACTCGGACGCGGTAGACTCCCCCGCCCTCTTTGGTGCGGGCGGTGACGAAGAGGGTCTTGCCGTCCGGCCCGCCGAAGCAGCAGTTGGTGCACTGGCCGGGGCAGGCGATCTTGGCGAGGAGCTTGCCGTCGGGGCTGACGACGTAGACCGCATCGGTGCCCGTCACATACAGGTTGCCCTCGGCGTCCACCTTCAGGCCGTCGCACACGCGGGTGCCGTGGAGGCCGAGGTTGATGAGCAGGCGGCCATTGGCCACCGTGCCGTCGGCCTGGACGTCGTAGACGTGGACCGTCCTGGCCTCCGAGTCGTCCACGTAGAGCCGCTTGCCGTCGGGCGAGAGGCCGATGCCGTTGGGCCGCCCAAGGTCCTTCACGACCAGGGCCAGCTTGCCATCGGGCGAGAGCCGGTAGACGCCCTCGAAGTCCAGCTCCCTATCCTCCCGCTTGACGCCGTAGGGCGGGTCGGTGAAGTAGATCGAGCCGTCGGCGGCGAGGGTGAGGTCGTTGGGGCTGTTGAGGCGCTTCCCCTCGAACTGGTCGGCGAGGACCGTCACCGTGCCGTCGGCCTCGGTGCGGGTGACGCGGCGGGCGCCGTGCTCGCAGGCGATGAGGCGCCCCTGGGCGTCGAAGGCCAGGCCGTTCGAGTTGTTGCTCGGGTCGCGGAAGGCGACCGGCTCCTTCCCCTCCTCCCATCGGTAGATGCGGTTGGCGGGGATGTCGCTGAAGAGGAGGAAGCCCTTGGCACTCCACGCAGGGCCTTCGGTGAACTTGAGGCCCTTGATGATCAACTCCGCGCTCTCGGGCCACTTCTCCGCCGCCCCTGCCGCCGCAGCCACCACGACCGCCAGCGCCAATGCCTTGCGCATCGGAGGCTCCTTTGCTTGTTTGACTCGCTCCCCCGCCCGGGCTACACTCCACGGCGCCCTCGCCACGCACCCGTGCAGGAGGCCAGCCATGCCCAGGATACTCGTGAAGGCGAAGAAAGTCCAGATGGCCGCCCAACTCAACGACACGCCGACGGCGCGGGCCATCTGGAATGCCCTGCCCATCGAGAGCATCGCCCGCCTGTGGGGCAAGGAGGTCTACTTCGAAATCCCCGTCCACCAGGACCCCGACGATGCCCAGGCGAGCGTGCCGTCGGGCACCGTGGCCTTCTGGCCCGACGGCGACTGCCTGTGCCTCTTCTATGGCCAGACGCCCGCCAGCCCGGTCAACGTGGTGGGCACGCTGGAGGGCGACCCGAACGAGCTGGCCAGGGTGAAGAGCGGCGAGGTGATTCGGGTCGAGAAGGCGGAGTAGCCGGCAATCGGCGGTAGGGAGTCGGCGGCAGGGAGCACGCAGTAGGCAGTGCAAGTCCTGCTGCCTTCAGACCTCCAGAACCACCTTGAGTGCTCCGTTAGCGTGGTCAGCGTACATCTCGAAGGCCCGCTGGGCCTCGGCCCACGGCAGCCGGTGGGTGATGAGCGCGGAGAGGTCAATCTCCCCGTCCGCCACCATCCGCACGGCGCTCTCGAAGAACTCCACACATTCCGGCCCCACGGAACTCACCATCTCCATCTCATTGCGCATGAAGTGATTCAGCGGGAAGTCCTGAGTCGCGTGGCGTGCGACGCCGAAGACGTAGACGCGCCCCTTGCGCCGGGGCAGGAGCGTCGCCGTGGCCAGCGATTCGGGCAGGCCCACCGCCTCCACGCTCAAGTCCACCATCGCCCCGCCCGTGAGGGCGCGCACCGCCTCGGGCACGTTCGCCTTCGCCGCATCCACGACGTCGGTGGCGCCGAAACGTCGGGCGGCCTCGAGGCGGTTCTCCAACAAGTCTATGCCGATCACCTGGCGGGCGCCCGCGTGCCGCAGCACACGGGTGAAGATGAGGCCCATCGGCCCCTGGCCGACCACGGCGCAGCGCTGGTTGGCGACGGACTGGATGCGGCTCATCGCCCGCAGCACGGTGGCCAGCGGCTGGGCGGTGATGAAGGGCACGGGGTCCTCGCACTTGGGCAGCCGCACGAGGCCCGGGGGCTTCGCGCGCACGAGTTCCGCGAAGCCCAGGTAGTCCTCGGGGTGCGCGAGCACGAGGGTCCCGGGCTCCCAGCCGGGGAGCCGCGATTCGACGACTGTGCCCACACACTCGTGGCCGTCCCAGCCCGGCGGCTTCGGATAGTCGCCCGCCCAGCGTCCGAGGCCGAGGAAGGGGTGGATGTTGCTGCCGCACACCGACACCCAGGCGCACCGCACGAGCACCTCGCCCTGGCGCGGCGCGGGCGCGACCACGTCGTCGCGCAGCGCCAGCGTGCGGGGCGCGACCATCTGAAGGGCTTTCATGGCAGACCTCCGTGGCACCGTAGAGGATGAATGGATGAGTGGATGAGTGGATGGATGGATGGGTGTCAGAGGGATTGGCATTCACCCAATCATCCATCTGTCCAGCCATCCTCGCCATGCCGACTCCCCGCGTCGCGGGCCCCATCAGGAGTACGCGTGCAGGCCGCCCAGGAACGAGTTGCCCGCCAGGCTGAGCGTGCACGCCAGAAAGCCCAGAATCGCCGCCAACGCGGCGGAGCGGGGGCTCAGCCCCTCGCGATAGCGCTGGTGCAGGTAGACCGTGTAGAGGACCCACCCGATGAGCGAGCCGACCTCCTTGGGGTCCCAGCTCCACCAGTTGCCCCAGGCGAAGTGCGCCCAGATGGCGCCCGCCAGCAGCGCCCCGAAGGTGAAGATCGGGTAGCCGGCCAGCACGCAGCCGTAGCTGATGCGGTCGAGGCGCGCCACGTCGGGGAGACGCCCTCTCACCCGTGGCAGGACGAAGTAGAGCGCCCAGCCGATCGGCGTGGCCAGAAGCACCGCGATGCCCACGAAGGCCGCGATCTGCCCCGCCGGCGTGCGCGGCAACAGGGCCTTGGCCTCGCGGGCGTTCTGTTCGGCCTCGAGCGACGCCTGCACCCGCTGAAGCTGTGCCCGGTCGGCGGGCAGATTCAGGCGGCGGCCCACGGCTTCCGTGTAGTCGGCCCGCTCCCCGAGCTCACGGCCGATCTGCTTGATGTCCTTGTAGCGCACCTCCGCCCGCCACTCCACCCCTGCCCTCGCGAAGAGGTCCCGGAGGGACTTGAACACGGGGTCGGCGGCCACCTCCCTCTGCTTGTCGAGGGTCAATGGCAGCCACCGGGCCTTGCTCAAGATGCTCTTGGCCTGAAGCGAGAGCGACCGCCACAGCTCAATGTCGGCGTCGAGAGCCTGGCGCGTGAGCGCGCCGCCCTCCTCGGGCGCCACCTGGCCGATCACGCGGTCCAGTTCCCGGCGCTCGCGATGCAGGGTCTCGATCGCGCGCTCCTGGGCCCGCGTGAACCCGCCCAGGAGGAGACACGCGGCGAACAACGCACCGCTCGACACCACAAACACGAACGAGCCGAGGCCCGACCTGTCGTCCCGCTTGCGGGCCATCGGGTAGACCGTCCAGAAGAGGGCCAGCGCCGCGACGGCGAACACGCCCACGAGCGCGGCGCCGTAGCGCACGATCTGGATGGCCCCGATGGGGAGGGCCGTGGCCTCGCCCCGGGTCTCGTGGGGCGCGTAGGCCACCCCGCGGAACGGCAGGATCAGCCCGCCCAGCACCAGCGCGAGGACCAGGGCCGCGCACGCGGCTTTCACGAGGGTGCCGACGAGGAGAAGCCGCCGCTTCGTGCCCGGCAGCACCAGGGCAGGGTCATACGCCTTCACAAGCAGCAGGGCGCCCACGACGAAGGCGATGCCGAAGATCGCGTAGGCCAGGGCGGTGAGCGACACGTGGATGAAGAGCCAGTACGACTGGAGGGCCGGCACGAGCTGGAGCTCGACCGACTTGGGCTGGATGGCGGCGAAGACGGTGAGCAAGCTCGCCGCGACGGCCAGGGCGGCATCCATCACGACCAGGCGCAACGTCGGACTGAGCGCCAGGAGGGCGATCGCCGAACACCAGGAGGCGAAGGACAGGTACTCGTAGGTCTTGTCAATCGGCATCCGGGTGAAGTTGAGGAAGTCCAGGAGAATCATCTCCAGCACCACAGCCAGGGCCACCGCGGGAAGCCAGAGGAACCGCGTCCTGCGGCAGGCAATCCCGACCGCCACCGCGGCCGCGGCCACCACCAGCAGCAGCGCATACACCGCCGCCTGCCAGGCCGGCCCCGCGGCGAACGCCCCAGCCAGACGCTCGAAGAACCTGCTGGCCGGCTCCGTGCCGATGGCAAACGACCGCCACACGATGCTCACCGTGTGCGCGGCCAGGCCCAGCCAGGCCAGGCCGCGCCCCAGGCGGGCCAGCCCCTCCCCCTTCGGGCGGAAGGCCGCCGCGGTCAGCACAAACGCCGCCGCCAGGTAGGCGCCGAAGGCGATCCAGAAGAAGCTCACATCGTTCATGGAGTCCGCTCCGCATCTTCCGTGGTTGCTGAGTCAGGGCTTCCCACGCCGGCGGCCAGAGCCGCGAAGCGCTGCCTGAACCGCTCGCGCCACTTGAACGAGTCGCCGGCCAGGAAAACTTCCTCGCGACCATCGCCTCGAGGGCGCACCAGGGCCCAGACACGTTCGTGCGTGCAGTAGAAGCACAGCACGACGCCGACCATCATCACCGCACAGCCGGCCCAGACGGGCAGCATGGCGGGATGGGTCTTGAAGGTCAGCCACGTGGCGTACTCGGGAGCGAAGTCCACAGGAAGGATGCGGTAGTCCCCGAAATCCACCATCCCGCCCGGGCGAGGCTCGCCGGAGCGCAGGGGCAGCGGCACCCAGCGCTGGCGCGGTTCCTCGCCCGGCGCCTCCAGGGCGATGCGGACGGCCGGGTTGACGGGGTCATCGGATGCGTTCCTGGCTTCGCCGGCGACGATCCGGCCGTCGGGCGTCTGCTCGAGCGGAATCTGCCAGTGCGGGAAGTAGTTGACCACGCGCAAGGCCAGGTCGGTCCCGGGCACGGAAACCCTCATTCCGGGCGGGACGGAGAGCGACACCTGTTCGAGCACCTCAGGCGGCGGCGGATCGCCCGGCCCCGCTCCGCCCTCCTGCGGCGCCCGGCGCATCCGGGCGACCAGGAAGCTGACCGACGTGACCCCGCGATAGTCCGGCTGATAGCTCTGCTGGTAGACGTGGAAGCCGCGGTAGACGAGGGGGTGGTTCACCTCAATGACCGTGTCGGTGGGCGGCGTGGTGTCGAGCAGCGTCACGTGCGAGCCGAAGTACTCGGGCTTGCCGAGCGCGTCGGCGCGGAACTCGAACCGGCGCAGTTGCAGGCGGAAGCGTGCGGCCCCCGGCGCTTCGCCGGGTCTCTCGCGCCAATCGCGTTGCGAGGCGGCCCGCGGGTCGAGAGGCACGGCCACCACCTCGCCGCGAGCCAGCAACTGCACGTGGCGGAACGATAGCTGGCTGGAGATGAAGCCGCCCACCACGATGAGCACCACGCCCGCGTGGACCACCTGGGCACCCAGCCGGCCCACGCCCGCAAGCTGCCCCAACGGCGCCCACCACCTCCCCAGGGCGCCCAGCCAGCCACGAGCCCCCTCGATCATCGTACACCGCCCCGCCGCCAGACGCCTCACCCGGAAGCCGCCTGAACGGAGGGAGGCCTCGAGCGCTGCCGCAACGCCGGGCTCGGCAACGGCCTCCGCGTGGACGGCTCGCCGCCGGTACCACGCGGGGTCCTCCGAGGGCCTGTGACGGAATGCCATGCGCCACTGGGCCGGGAGGCGCTCGGCCGAACACGCCACCAGGTTCACGAGCAGCGCGGCGCACAACGCGCGAAACCACAGCGAGGTGAAGAGCGTGTGGATGCGCAGGAGAAGCATGGCCCGCCCGAGAACGGGGCCGAAAGAGTCCACATACGACAGCCGGAGGCAGGGCGAATCCCTCGCATCGCCCTGCTGGAGGCGCGGCCCGAGGGCCCGGGCGACGCCATCCCAGTCCGCCTCGGCCAGTGGGCCCTCCTGCACTCGCCGCGCGAGCGACTCGAACGTTTCGTCGCCCGCCAGGACGCCCGCCGCGCGGGCCAGGGCGACGAACTCGGCGGGCCTCAGCGCCGTGCTCGAGTGAGGAGCCAGCCGCCGCTCGAGGTAGCTGGCGGGGTTGAAGGACTCGGGCTGCGGCAGCACGACGCCGACCGTGGACGCCACGGCGATGAGGGCCAGGAGCGCCACCGCCAGGCGCACGCCTGCCACCGCTCGCCAGAGGGTCTGGATCGGCGATCGGGAGTTCGAGATGGCGTGCCTCTCAGCCATCAGGCGCCGTACTTCTCCAGGCCCAGGGCGTTGGCCACGAGCATGGGCATGAGGTGGATGCCGCGCAGGCGGCCCAGGCCGCCGCTGGCGCACGCGCGCTCGGTGAACTCCTGCACGCCGTCGGGCCGCTCGTACTTCGAGGCGATGGCCACGGGCACCGGGTGCCAGCTATGCATCTTGAGCACGCACGGGGTGGAGTGGTCGGCGGTCACGCACAACACGGCCGGGTCGAGGGCGCGGGCGCGCGGGATCAGCTTGTCCGCCTCCTCGATCACGTGCACCTTGGCATCCCAGTTCCCGTCCTCGCCGTAGCTGTCGGTCTTCTTGATGTGCAGGAAGAAGAAGTCGTAGTCGGCGTAGTGGCGCTCGAGGCAGGCGAATTCGCTCTCCATCGTGTCGCCGGCATCGGGCAGGATGTCCATGCCCACCAGGTTCGCCACGCCGCGGTACATCGGGTAGGTGGCGATGGCGGCGAACCGCATGTCGTAGGTCTCGGTGAGCAGGGGAATCTTCTCGAAGCGGGCGTAGCCTCGCAGGAGCAGGTTGTTGGCGGGGTGAGAGTCCTTGAGGATCGCGGCCGCCTGCCGGGCGAACTCGGCGACGATGGCCGCCGCCTTCTCGGAGCGCGCGTCGGTGGCTGCCACGGGCCGTGGGGGCTCCTTGCCGGTGGTCTGCGGGTCGGTCTCGGTGATGCCGTCGTAGAGGCCGTCGGCGCGGAGCACCAGGCAGGCGCGGTGCTCTTTCTCCGTGCGCACGAAGACCTCGCAGCCGGGGATCTTCACCCCCGCGTTGAGCATGGCCACCAGCTTCTCGTTCGTCTCGGTCGGGATGCGGCCGGCGCGGCGGTCGGTCACGAAGCCCGTCTTCGGGTCCACCGTGCAGAAGTTCACGCGGACCGCCAGGTCGCCGGGCCGGATGGGGAACCCGATGCCGAGCGCGCCCAGGAGGCCGCGTCCGATGTCGAAGACGAGCGGGTCGTAGCCGAACAGGCTCAGGTGCGCGGGGCCGCTGCCGGGGGTGAGGCCGGGCAGCACATTGTCGAGCAGGCCGCAGACGCCTTCGCGCGCCACGGCGTCCAGGTTGGGCCGCCGGGCCGCGCCCAGCTCGGTGGGCCCGCCCGCCTCGCGCGGCAGGCCGCCGAGGCCGTCGAACACCAGGAGGATGATCTTGCCCTGGGGCCTCTGGCGCAGCCTCTTGAGCACGTTGAGCAGCTCCATGCCGGTCACCTTTCCTCTAGCGGTTCACGGGTTCCGGAGGTCACTCCTCCGTCGGGTCGTCCATGCGGTAGCGCTCGCGCAGGGCCTTCTGGAGGTCCAGAACCCCGGCGAAGTCGGCCTTGCTGTCGCGCGCGCTCTTTCCCAGGAGGCCGTATTCCACGAGGGTGAACACGATCTCCCCGAAGTCCTCGGTCGCCCGCACGCCCCAGTGGCGCAGGACTCTGGGGGCGAGGAAGCCGAAGCGTTCCACGGCGAGGTCGCAGAGGCCCTCCACGAGCTCCCTGCCCGAGATATCGCGGCGCTCGCCGAGTTTGCTGCACGTGTACTCCACGCCCTCGCACACGAAGGCGTAGGCATCGGCCTTGTAGCGCGGGTCCTTCGCCACGGCGGCGCGGAGGGCCAGATGGCGCTTGAGCAGGTCCTCCAGGCTGGGTTCTTTGGGGTCCGACATGCTTCACCCGCCCATCGCAGGGCCTTGCGTCGCCCGGTGGGGTCGGAACTCCGCCCCGTGCCCGCTCCCTGCGCCCGTGCGCGCGGGAACGGTGGAAGGGTCCGCCGCGCGAGCGTGGGGACGGCACTGGCGCCGGTGCACCGGCCCGAGGATGTGGAACGGCCCGTGGCCCACGTCAGCGCCTCGTGTTCGGCCGGGGCGGCGTGTCCGGCTCGGATGCCTCGTCGTCGGGTGCGGGGCCTCCCGTGGCCTCCGCTCCGCCGCCCAGGACCTCGATCTGCGAGACGTGGAACACGGCGTCGCGGTCGCCGCCGGTGTCCACGCTCACCATCTGCTTCAGGGTCTCGGTGCCCGTCACGGTGCCGACGCCGTTGGGCGTCTTGACGCGGGTGCCCTTGCGGGGCAGTTGCTCGCGGAGTTCGGCGTAGCTCTGGTCTTCGAAGCGCAGGCAGCACATGAGGCGCCCGCAGCGGCCCGAGATCTTCGCGGGGTCGAGGGTGGTCTTCTGGGCCTTGGCCATCCGCATGGTGACGGGGGCCAGGTCCTTCATGAAGCTCTTGCAGCAGAGCATGCGGCCGCAGTGCTCCACGTCGGCCAGCAGGCGGGCCTCGTCGCGGACGCCGATCTGGCGCATCTCGATACGGGTGCGGTACTGGGCGGCCAGGTCCTTCACCAGGGCGCGGAAGTCCACCCGCCCGTCGGCGAGGAAGTAGAAGATGATCTTGTCGCCGCCGAAGAGGTGTTCGACGCTCACGAGCTTCATCGGGAGGTTGTGCTCGCGGATCTTGGCCTCGCAGAACTTGTATTCCTGCGAGGCGAAGCTCTCCTCGATCTCTTCGGCGCGCGCGACGTCGCGCGGGGTGGCCCGGCGCAGCACCTGGCCGATGGGCTGTTCCTCGGGCGCGTTGGCGCTGGGCTCGGAGCGGCAGACGATCTCGCCCAGTTCCACCCCGCGGTCGGTCCGCAGGATGCACTTCTCGCCTCGGTGGAGATCGGATGTCTCGCTGCGGAAGACTCCGATATGCCTCATCGCCCCGTAGCAGGCGATCATCTGGTACATGGTTTCACCTCACAGCCAGCGGGCTTTCGTGTCGCAAGAGAGCTCCCGTGTCGAGCACGAACCTGTCGAGCAGGAGCTTGAGGTTCGCGTTCGCCTCGAGCCGGTCGCGGGTCTCCTGGGCGAGTGCGGCGAGGTGCTGGGCGGCCGCGGGTCCGAGGCCCTCGCCGAGCGCCGCCAGCGCGTCGCACGCGTCGCCCCACGTCCGCAATTCCTCCGGCTGCCCGGTCACGCGGAGGAACAGGTCGCGCCAGGCCAGGCCCACCAGGTCGAGCATCGGCTTGAGGCGCTCGCGCGCGTCGGCCAGCGAGGCCCCGTCCCCGCGGGCACGGTCGAGCAGTTCGCCCGACAGGGTGAACTCCTCGCCCGGCTGCATGCCGGCGAGGCGGGCGAGGAGGCTCCTGGCCGCCTCGAACGTGCCGTCCCCGTGGCATCTCAACGCGTGCCCGGGGCTGCCCTGGGCCAGGCGGGCCAGCGGCCGCGCGAGCGCGGGGTCCACCCCGTGCCCCTCGGCCAGGATGCGCTCCACCGCCGACGCCGCCAGCGGGCGGAACCGCACGATCTGGCAGCGCGACACCACCGTGTCCACGAACGGCTCGAGGCGGCAGGCGATCAGGATCAGGAGCGAGTGCGGGGGCGGCTCCTCGAGGGTCTTGAGCAGGCAGTTCTGCGCCTCCTCGGTCATCCGGTCCGCGTCCACCACCACAAACACCTTGTAGCGCCCCTCGAACGGCTTGTAGGCGATGGCGTCCTGTATCTCCTCACGCACCTGCTCGATCAGGATCTGCGCGCGTGGCTCGCCCTTCGAGCCGCCGTCGCGGCGGCGCACGAAGGTGACGTCGGGGTGGTTGCCGTGCTCGACCTTGAGGCACGAGGGGCACAGGTCGCACGCGTCGCCCCGGCCCCGCAGGCACAGCACGGCCTTGGCCAGTTCGCGCGCGAGCAGTTGCTTGCCGATGCCGTCCCTGCCCACAAACAGGTAGGCATGCGGCAGCCGCCCGCGCTCCACCGCCTGGCGGAAGCGCTCGATGATGCTCTCGTGCCCGAGGATTCGCGCCCAGGCCATGGCTCACCCGCCTGCTAGGAGGCCGTCTCGATGATCCCCAGAATGTCGCCCACCTTCACCTTGTCGTCGTCGTGCACGCGGATCTCGGCGAGCGTGCCCGAGACCGGGGCTGGGACGTCGAAGGTCGCCTTGTCGGTGCGCATCTCCAGAACGCCTTGGTCCTTCTCCACCCCCTCGCCCACCTCGGCGTACCAGAACGACACGATGGCCTCGCTGCCGGCGTCTTCGCCCAGGTCGGGCAGCCTGAACTCGTGGCGTGCCATGCGGAAGTCAGCTCCTTTCTGCGAGGCAGAGGCCCGCGGCAAGGGCGTCGGCGTGGTAGGAACTGCGGACGAAGGGTCCGGCAGCCACGGCCGCGAAGCCCAGCGCCTCGGCCTCGTGCTGGTAGGTGTCGAACTCCTCGGGGGGGACGAACCGCTCGACGGGCAGGTGCTCAGGCGACGGCCGCAGGTACTGGCCCACGGTGAGCGCCTGGCAGCCTGCGTCGCGAAGGTCGCGCATCACGGCCAGCACCTCGTCGTGGCTCTCGCCGAGGCCGACCATCAGGCCGCTCTTCGTGGCCGCGCCCTCCCCCGCCTCCGCGGCGAGACGCAGGACCTCGATCGAACGCTCGTAGGCCGCCTGCGGCCGCACCCGCGGGTAGAGCCTCGGCACGGTCTCGACGTTGTGGTTGAACACGTCGGGGCGCGCCTCGAGGACCCGGCGGATACACGGCTCGCTGCCCTGGAAGTCGGGCGTCAGGACCTCGACCGCGGCCGTGCAGGCCGCGCGAATGGCGGCGATCGTGGCCGCGAAGTGTCCGCTGCCGCCGTCCGGCAGGTCGTCGCGGGTCACCGACGTCACCACCACATGGCTCAGGCCCAGGCGTGCGGCGGCCTCGGCCACGCGACGCGGCTCGTCGGGGTCCGGCGGCGCGGGCAGGCCGCGCGTCACGGCGCAGAAGGCGCACGAGCGGCTGCACACGCTGCCGAGGATCAGGAACGTCGCCGTGCCGCGCGCGAAGCACTCGCAGGCATTCGGGCAGTGCGCGCTCTGGCACACCGTGTGCAGCCCCAGCTCGCGCAGGAGTTCGCGCACCGGGCGCATCGCGCCCTCGGGCGGCAAGCGCTTGCGGACCCACGGCGGAAATCGCCTCGATGGAGACGCCATCACAGTCCACCTGCCCGTCAACAGAGGGGAAACGGGGCCGAGCGGGCTCCCACGCCCCAGCTCGCATGGTATCGGCCCCCGCCGGCGGAGTCAAGCGCCTTTTGACGGCTCGCCCGCGTTGCGGTAGCATCGGAGTCCCCAGGAGAGCCTGCCATGCCGGTCTGCCACGTGCTGCGCATCCCCCGCATCCGATATGCCGAAGCGCTGGAGTTCCAACTCCGAGTGCTGGAGCGGGTGCGCGAATCGGCCGCAGGCGACGCGGCCCTGCTGCTTCTGGAGCACGAGCCGGTCGTCACTATCGGCCGCTCGGGCACCGCCGCGCACCTGCGCGTGGCGCGCGACGAGTTGGCCCGCCGCGGCATCGCGGTGCACGAGACCAATCGCGGGGGCGACGTGACCTATCACGGCCCCGGGCAGATCGTGGGGTACCCCATCGTCTACCTGCCCGAGGAGCGCCGCGACATTCACCGCTTCCTCCGCTCGCTGGAGGCCGTGGTCATCCGTGCGCTGGCCCGCCACGGCATCGAGGGGCGGCGCGACCCGCAGTACACCGGCGTGTGGGTGGGCGACGCCAAGATCGCGGCCATCGGCGTCGCCTTCCGTCGCTGGACCTCGCACCACGGCTTCGCCCTGAACGTCGCGACCGACCTGTCGGCCTTCGACCTCATCGTGCCCTGCGGCATTGTTGGCCGCGCGGTGACCTCGATGCAGCGCCTGCTTGGGGCCGCGCCCGACCGCCGCGGCGTGGAGAAGGCGCTCATCGAGGAGTTCGTCGTCGAGTTCGGCCTCGACGCCGCGCCCGAGTGTGCCACCCCCCAGGAATTGCTCGCGCGACTGTCGCCTGAGCCGAGGCCCTCCTGAGCCTGGAGCGCCCACAAACAACTCTTCGAGCAGTTGCGCGAAAACTCTTGCGTCGAGCCCGCCCGTCCGAAGTGTCTTCACGACGGTAGCATGCACGCGGCACGGTCGCCATAGGCTCCGGAGCTACTGGCGAACCACTGGCGGCTATGCGTGCCTGTACCAGCATCGAACCTCCCGCGG
>DAOOIT010000097.1 GCA_035384565.1 Planctomycetota bacterium
GACTTCGCCAGGCGACTGGCCAGGATCCACGGCTACGACGACCTGGCGAAGGTGGTTGTAGACCAGATCCTTGCCGATCCGACCATCAAGGACGACGATAAGGGCGCCCTGTACCAGGCTCTGGGCGAGTACTACCTGGAACTGGTCGAGGGAGTCCGGGGGAAGGACGCGCTCCTCCGTGTCACGGAGCTCCTCGGCAAGGCCCGCGAGTACTTCGACAAGTACATCGCCCACCCCGCCGCCCGGAAGGACCCCGTGGGCCTCTTCAACGTCCGGCGGCGCGTCATCTGGATCAGCGTGAACCTCGCACGGACCCATGCCCGGATGCTCGACGACCCCGACGTGCCGAAGACCGACCACCCGAAGCACGTGGCCGATGCCGCGGCAGCCTACAAGGTGGCCATCAAGGACTTTGATGCCCTGGCGGCCCAGAAGCGCGACGAGGAGACCAAGCTCAAGGCGGTGACGCCGAAGGAGAAGGAGGCGAGGGCCAAGTGGGACGAGCGCTACAACCAGGTGCGCACCGAGCACGTGGGCGTGCGCATCCTCCTTAACAGCGTGCGAGTCGAACTTGGCAAGTTCCTCAAAGCCAACGGCGCAGCCGTGCCTGAATGGAAGCCGCTGGTCGAGGCGGCGGCCAAGGACCTCAAGCAGATGCTCTACGACTTCACCGACGCCCGGGGCCTCAAGCAGATCAACGTCTACTACGCAGAGGCCATCGTCGAGCTCGGCCCTGAGAACGACGCCGAGGCCCTCGAGCGCCTGAAAGAGGTGTGGGAGGCGAAATCCGAGTTCGCCGATCACAAGGCGGTGCCCTGCAAGGCCATGCACATCATCGCGGGCGTCCTGTTCCGCCAGAAGAAATACGACGAGGTGATTGACACCCTGGATACGATGATCTCTGCCCGGACCGGCGGCGGCTGGGACCCCAAGACGCAGAAGATTGACCTCGTCGGCGCTCGCGTGACGGACATCCTCAAGAACCTCGAGGAAGGGGAGAGCCCTGAACAGTACGATGCCAGAGCCCTCTCGGCGTCTTTCCTCCTGGAGACGGATGCGTATGCAGCCCTGGCCAAAGCGGCCGAGGATGCTAAGAAGCCCGGCAAGGACGTTCAGCGCCTTTACCGCATGGCCTACGAAATCGGCGTCGGCGTGTGGGACGCACGGATGCCGATGGAGCCCAAGTACGTCAAGCTCATCGAGTTCTGGCGCAGCAAGAGCGGGGCACCCCCGTCGCTGGCCGCTCTCAATATTCAGATCGCCGACGCGCTCCACAAGGCGGCGAAGGACAAGACCGAGTACCTCCGAGCCGCCCGCCTGTACACAGAGCAGGTCGCCCGCACGAAGCCCGAGCCTGAGCAACTGCGCAAAGTGTGGGAGAACATCGCCAGGTGCTACTATGCCGGAGGCGATCACTACAGCTCGTACATCGTCTTCACTGCCCTTTCGCGCTGGCTGCCCGAGCCGCAGCCGCAGGCCTACTCGTATGCCCAGTCGGCGGTCCAGGTCATGCGCAACGAGCAGGAAACCCGCGAGAAGGAGAAGGCCGGGCCCGCCGAACTGAACTTCCTGAAACAGGTGGTTCAGGCCGCCTACCTCAATGCGGAGCCGCTCAGCCCTCTGGGGCCCGGGGCAGCCACCATTGGCGAGGCCAGGGACCTCAGGAGGGAGAAGAAACTCGACGAGGCGCTGAAACTCCTTCGAGGCGTCCAGCCCGAATCCAAGGCATATCCGCACGCCCTTCACGAGATTGCGCTGACCTACCGCGAGATGTACCTTGCCCTTCCCAAGGAGGAGCAGAAGGGGGCTGCGGGGCAGAAGGCTCTGAAGAGCGCACTCGACGCATTCCAGGCGTGCCTTGACTATGCGAAGAAGAGGCTCCCCGAGCTCAAAGGGGACGATCAGGCCGAGGACCGCAAACGGGTGCTCGATGCGGCAGTGACCAGCCTGACCGTGTACTGCGACATGCTGATCGAGAATGATACAGGTCGGGCAGCGAAGGTCATCGAGATCACCACAGGGCTCAAGACCACCTACCCCGGCATCGAGGCGATGCCGAACTACGGCTTCCTCGTCTACAACCGCATGCGGGGAGCCTACAACCTGGCCACCGGTGCGGAAGGCGAGCAGGCCGCCCAGGGCCTGGCGATTCTCGAGGAAACCTGGAAAGAGATCAAGACATTCCCCGACTTCAAGTACCTGGCCAACGCCTGCAAGATGGGGGCGAACGCCCACAATAACCTGGCCAAGGGGCTGGAAGAGCGCGCGAAGAAAACCGCCGATGCCGCTGCCAAGGCCGAACTGGAGAAGCAGGCCGAAGCCGAGCGCAGCCGCGCCCTCGAGTTCTATCTCGATCTGCTCGACGCCGCGCCCAATCAGACCCTCAGCACCTACCGCTATGTGCTCTACCAGCTCGACAAGCGGCCGCGCGAACCCAAGAGCGCCGACTACCGCAAGATCATCGAGCTCGCCCCCAAGGCTCTGAGCATGTTCGGCAAGGACGAAGCCAGCGCCGCCGAGCTGGCCCAGGTGCGCATCCTCCTGGCCTCCGCCCACTGCCGCCTCAACAACTGGCGCGATGCGATCCCGATCCTGGAGGAGACCGATGCCCCGTTCGAGCAGGAATTCCAGAAGCGTCTGAAGGCCTACGAGGCCGCCAAAGCCCGCTACGATGCCGAGCCTGACCGGCATCCGCAGCCGAAGTACCCCTCCAGGCAGTTGCTTCAGATTCAGGTGCGCGAGTGGCTGGGCAGGGCCTATCTCGAAACCAACGCCAAGTCGAAGCTCAAGGATGCGCAGCTCTTCTACGCCGACCAGGTGCGCATGTACCCGAAGCCTGACCACGTGAAGCATTGGGAAGGGCTCTACTACCTGTGTGAGAGCACCCGCATGATGGGGGACTACGAGGAGGTGCAGAAGTACCTCTTCAAGGCCTCGCTCGTCATCGGCCAGAACCCTGTTACTACGGGCAAGGGCAGCCCTCAGGATTTCCAGACCCTCGCGGCGAAGCTGCGCAAGGAGATCGAGGCGCTGCCCGACGCGGCGCGCAGAAAAGCCCTGTTGCCCACGATGGACCTGATTGACAAGAACCTGAGCAAGTAGCGAGCAAGGGGGACGTCCGTTGGACCGCACGATTCCTGCAAGGCCACTGACCCGGTGGGCGGGAAGCCTGATCCTGCTACTCGCCTCGGCGCTGAGCGCGCTGGGCGGGGCAGCGGCGCCGCCCGGTGGCGACAAGATCTGGCAGAAGGGCAAGGATACCCCCATCCCCGGCGTCATCACCGGGGAGTCGGTCGAGGGGATCAAACTGGGCGCTACGATGTCCATCCCCATCATCTCCGTAGCCAACATAGACTACTTCGACGCCCCTGACGCATATCGGCGCGGCCACGACCGGATGGAACAGGGCCTCTACAGCGATGCGATCAAGCTCTTCGAGGCCGCCCTGCGGAATCCCACGAAGGCCCGTGAGTTCTGGCTCGAGCCTGCCTGCCGCTACTACATCGCCCTCTGCTACGTAGAAGACGGCACCGATCTCGCGACTGCGGAAGCCAAGTTCAAGGAACTGCTGGAGAAGCATCCCGACACGCGCTTCCTGCCCGACGCTCTACTGGGCCTGGGGCGCGTGCAGTTCAACGCCCGCCGCTTCGATGCGGCTATTGCGCAGTTCAAGAAGCTGGGCGACCTTGCTGCTGCCAAGAACGGCTGGGAGGAGTGGCTTTCTACCGCGTACCTGTGGCAGGCGCGGTCCTACCTGGAGTCGGACAGGTACGACGAGGCGCAGCGCGCCGTCAAGCGGGTGCTGGACGCGGTAGGCGACCCGAAGCACGACCTGGCCATCCAGGCGCGCACCATCCTGGCGATGGTGCTGCTGAAGGAGGACAAGCCCGACAGGGCCGTGGATCTCCTCAGGGAGCTCATCAAGACCATCGCCCCGCGCGTGGCCGAGGAGGTAGACAAGGGCGGAGCCGACGTCCGCATGCAACGCACCGAGGCCCAGTGCCATAATGCCTTGGGCCAAGCCTACCTGAAACTATACGGCAAGACCAAGAAGGAGGAAGACCTCCGCTCGGCTCTGCTGGCGTACCTGTGGACGGTGGTCCTCTACCCCCGGTCGCAGTTCGGTGGCGAGCATGCCGAGGCGTTGTACAACGCGGCCCAGTGTTTCGAGAAACTCAAGCAAAAGAACCGTGCGACCGAGCTCCTCAACGAGCTCACGCAGAAGTACCCGGATAGCCCGTTCACGCGCCTGCTGACTCCCGGCAAGGCAGCCATTCCGAGAAAGGAGACGGAGAAGTGAACATGAAGGGCTGGCTGGCGGTGGTGCTGATGACTGTGATGGTGGTGGCGGTGGGTCTGACCATCGGCTTCGCGCCGCTGCACGCCGAGGAGGCCCCGCCGGCGCCCGATGCCAAGGCGGGGGCGCCTGAAGCCGTGCCCGCCCCGCCGACGCCGGAGCCCGCGCCGGCTCCTGTGACGGACACCGAGAAAGCAACAGTGCGGCGCGAGTCGCTGATGGATCAGCTCAACAAGGGCGGTGTCATCGGCTGGATCATCATGGCCCTCTCGCCGGTCGCCTTGGCGCTCATCATCGAGCACGCGGTCACCCTGCGCCGCGAGAAAATGTGCCCGCCGGAGCTCGTGCAGGAGTTGAACGACTACTTCAACGAAGAGCAATACGAGGAGGCGCTGGAACTCTGCAACGTCGAGCGCAACTTCCTCACAAACGTGACGCGCGCCGGCTTGAGCCGGCTCGACGCGGGCTTCGAGGCCATGCAGCAGGCGATGACCTCGGCGGCGGAAGAGGAGTTCACGAACTACCAGCTTCGCATCTCGTGGCTCTCACTCATCGGCAATATCGCCCCGATGTTGGGGCTGCTGGGCACGGTGCAAGGCATGATCGGCGCCTTCGGCAAGATTGCCTATATGACCGTGGTCAAGCCGTCCGTGCTGGCCGGCAACATCAACGTCGCCCTGGTTACCACCTTCCAGGGCTTGACCGTGGCCATCCCGGTCATGTGCGCCTACCAATACATCGCCAACCGCATCGTGGCGAACGTGCTGGCCTCGGGCAGCACGGTGAGCGAGTTGATGGACCGCTTCCGTGGCAAGAAGTAGCCGCGGGGGCGGGAGACGCAAGACATAGCCGTCGCCCGCGCGACGGTGGCTCAAGTTGGAGAGCCCGCCGATGATTAGGGGCGCCAGCCGTCGAATCATGCTGACCAAGCTCAACATGACCCCCATGATTGACTGCGTGTTCCTGCTGAACCTGTTCTTCATGACGGTCACCGAGTTGACTCGGCAGGACGACATCGAAGCCATCCTGCTTCCTGACATCAAACAGGCCATCCCGGATGAGAACCCCGACCCTGAACGCCTCGTCATCAACGTCCTGAAGGATGGGACGATGATCATCGGCGGCAACGAGTGCAGTGACCAGCAGGTCGAGGACGCCCTTCTGGTCGAATCGCGACTCACGCGCAATGCGGAGGGGATCAGTGACCGCACTGTGCTCGTGAAGGCCGATGAGCGGACACCGTTCAAGCACATCCGCAGACTGATGACCATGTGCGTGAAGCGCAACATTCGAATCTGGCGCATCTCCTTCGGCGTCAAACCTCAGGAGATGACTGCCGGGGAGTAAGCTGTTCCGTGGCCGCACGCCCGCGCCACAGGATGACCAGGAGCGACCCCGATGGCCTTGATCTCGTCTGACACTAAGAAGAGGGTCACGCTCACTGAGATGAACATGACCCCCATGATTGACTGCGTGTTCCTTCTCCTCCTGTTCTTCATGGTGGGCATGAAGTTCAAGGAACTGGACCGCAAGCTCGACATGGACCTGCCGAAGACCGGCAAACCCAACCCCTCCGACCCCAATGTTCTGAACACGGAGCTGTGGGTGCGGATCATGGTCAAGCGGGGGACGGAGGCCAACCCGCAGCCGCAGTACTACGTGGACCAGAAGGCGATGCGCGATAAGGAGCACCTCCGGGCCACTCTGAGACAACACGCGGCAATTCCCGGAGCCAGGAAAGACCCTGTGATCCTGGACGTCAGCGAGGACGCCCATCACGGCTGGCTCATGATCGCTCTGGACTACCTGCACGAGATGAAGTTTCAGAGCATCAACTTCAGGCAGTGAGGCGCCTGCCGCGCCCTCCCTTGTGGTCTCTTCGCTGACCTCCCGCGGGCAACCGGCGCTGCGGGGGGTCAGATCGCATTTGTGGCTGATGTGAGCCCAGGCCGCCACCGGTTGCTTGCCGGCTACGGAGATGGAGAAGTCTCGATGCTGCACCGAACGGTCGCCCTTGCGTTCGTCTGCCTTCTCGCATCCTGCTCGGCGGCGGAGGATGCCCCGAAGGCCCCGGCCCCTCCGGCCAAGGGCGCGCCGCAGTTGCCCGACATTCGCCTGGACCTTAAGGCCGGGACAGTGGAGATTGACGGGACCTTCTGCGTTGGCGAATACCCGCTCGAGCTGCTCGTGTGCCAGAACACGATGAAGGACTACGAGTCGATGATCTCCTCGCCAGCGAAGCCCAGCCTGCTGCACACGGCCCTGTTGGCCCTCGGGCTGAAGCCTCGGGTGCGCGACCAGAAGGAGCCTGGCCGGGTGCTCCGCGAGGGCGACCCCGTGGACGTGCTGCTGCGGTTCACCCGCGACGGCAAAGAGGTTACCGTCGAGCCCCGCGAGCTCATCGTCAACGTAGAGACGAAGGAGCACATCGCGGCCACACCGTTCGTCTTCTTCGGGTCGTTCCTGTTCCCGGACCCCGAAGACGGTAAGAGGATGATCTACCTTGGAGATTCCGAGCAGTGGCTCATCGGGCTGCTGGGCGACACGGCGAGTGTGATAGACCTGCCGCCCGAGGCGGCGGGCAAGTACGGCGCTCTGGGAATTGACACGAAAGTGGCGCCGCCCAAAGGCAGCAAGGTCACCGTGGTGATGCGGCCGTCGAAGGATCGCAAGCCGGCGGGGGCGCCCAAGGGCAAGTAGCTGCCCATGCACAGGAGCGTTCGCTGTGCCGAAGCTCGCCGTCAACGTGTACGTCACGCGGGAGATCCCGCAGGCTGGCCTGGACATTGTGCGTGATGCCTGCGAACGAGTGGAGATCAACCCCGAAGATCGCGTGCTGACCCGCCAGGAGTTGCTGGCCGCGGTGCGAGGCCGCGATGGTGTGTTGTGTCTGCTGACCGACACCGTGGACGCGGCCGTGCTGGACGCGGCAAAGGGGTGCCGGGTTTTCGCGAACTACGCGGTAGGCTATAACAACATTGATGTGCCCGCGGCCACGGCCCGGGGCATCGCCGTTACCAACACCCCTGGCGTGCTCACGGACGCGACGGCGGATCTCACCTGGGCATTGCTCTTCGCTACGGCGCGGCGAATCCCCGAGGGGGACCGCTACACGCGCGCCGGGAAGTTCCGGGGTTGGTCGCCCATGCTGCTCCTCGGCGGCGACATCAGCGGCCGCACGTTGGGCATCATCGGAGCGGGGCGCATCGGCACCGCGGTGGCCCTGCGCTCGCGCGGTTTCCGAATGCGCGTGCTCTACTTCGACCGGGCACAGAACGAGGCCCTCGAACAGGCAGTGGGCGCCGAACGCGTGGACCTCGACAGGCTGCTTCGGGAGTCGGACTTCGTCTCCGTGCACGTCAGCCTGGACGAGAGCACGAGGCATCTCATCGGCGCGAGGGAGCTCGGGTTGATGAAGCCCACGGCGTACCTGGTGAACACTTCGCGCGGCCCGGTGGTGGACGAGAACGCCCTTGTGGCGGCACTGCGCGAGCGGCGCATCGCTGGGGCGGGTCTCGACGTCTTCGAGAACGAGCCGGCGCTGGCGCCGGGCCTGACAGGGCTCGACAATGTCGTCATCCCGCCGCACCTCGGCAGCGCCACCATCGCGACCCGCACCCGCATGGCGACCCTGGCCGCCACCAATCTTGTGGCCGCGCTGCGAGGCGAGCGGCCGCCGAACATCGTGAACCCGGAGGTGCTGGCGTGACGGAGCGATCGCGGCGCGTTGCCATCTATGACACCACGCTGCGCGATGGGGCCCAGGCCGAGAAGGTCACCTTCTCGCTTGTGGACAAGGTGGCCATCGCCCACAGGCTCGATGAGTTCGGCGTGGACTACATCGAGGGGGGCTACCCCCTGTCGAACCCCAAGGACTCCGCGTTCTTCGACGAGATTCGGAAGCGGCCGCTGCGGCGCGCCCAGGTGGTCGCATTCGGGAACACGCGCAGGGCCAAGACATCGGCCGAGCGCGACGAGGGGCTGCGCACCCTCGTCGCGGCGGGCACGGCGGTGGTGGCCATCGTGGGGAAGAGCTGGGACCTGCACGTGCGCGAGGTGTTGCGGGTCCCGCTCGAGGAGAATCTGGCGATGATCGCCGACTCTGTGGCCTGTCTGGCGGCGCAGGGGCGGCGCGTGTTTTTCGACGCGGAGCATTTCTTCGACGGGTTCCGCCACAACCGCGACTATGCGCTCGCCTGCGTGCGGGCGGCCCAGGAGGCGGGGGCCGAGACACTGGTGCTGTGCGACACGAACGGTGGGTCGCTCACGGGCGACGTGCGGGAGATCGTGCGGCAGGTGCGCGCCGTATCGCGGGCGGAGCTGGGCATTCACGTGCACAACGACGCGGGGCTGGCCGTGGCCAACACGCTGGCGGCGGTGGAGGAGGGGGCGGGGCAGGTGCAGGGGACCATCAACGGGATCGGCGAGCGGTGCGGAAATGTGGACCTGTGCAGCGTGATCCCCAACCTCGCGCTGAAGATGGGGCGCGAGGTGCTGGTGCCGGGCGCCCTGTCGCACCTCACGCATCTGTCGCGCTTCGTGTACCAGGTGGCCAACCTGGGCCTGCCGCTGCACCAGCCGTACGTAGGCGCCAATGCGTTCGCCCACAAGGGCGGGCTGCATGTGGACGCCATGCAGAAGAACGCGCTTACCTACGAGCACGTGGACCCGAAGGTAGTGGGGAACGAGCGGCGGATTCTGATCTCGGAACTCTCCGGCACGGCTGCGATCATGGCCAAGGCGCGCAAGCTCGACAACCGCATTGACAAGGCGACCAGCCGCCGCATCCTGGAGGCCGTGCAGAAACTCGAGAACGAGGGCTACGAGTTCGAGGCCGCCGAGGCGTCGTTCCAGCTCCTCGTGCGCAAGGCGCTCGGCACCCACCGCACGTTCTTCGACCTGTTGGGTTTCCGCGTCATCGTCGAGAAGCGCGGCGGCGATAGGGCGCCGATCAGCGAAGCGACGGTGAAACTCACCGTTAACGGGCAGCCCCGCCTCACCGTGGGGGAGGGCGACGGCCCCGTACACGCGCTCGACGTGGCGCTGCGAGCGGCGCTCGACGACTTCTACCCCGTTCTCAAGGGCATCCGGCTGGTGGACTACAAGGTGCGGATCGTGAACCCCAAGGCTGCCACGGCCGCCCGCACTTGTGTGGTCATCGAGTCGACCGATGGCGAAGACGTCTGGGGCACGGTGGGCGTGAGCGACAACATCATCGAGGCGTCGTGGCAGGCACTGGTAGACAGCATCGAGTTCGCGCTCCTGCGTGAGGCCCAGGGCGAGGAGGCGGCGCCGGAACGCTGACACGCGGCGGGGTCACGCGTTGCCCGAGCCCTGGGCGGGCTCGAGGGCGCTGCCGATCTCGACGATGCGGTAGGTGACGTCCTCCCCCGCGTGCGAGAAGGCGACCTGGTCGCCCACCTTGTGGCGCATCAGCGCTTGAGCCAGCGGCGCGACATAGGCGATGATGCCGTGCTCGGCATCGGAATCCCACGGCCCCAGGATGGCGAACGTCTGGCGCTTGCCCGTGGCGACGTCCTCCACCGTGACGCGGGCGCCGATGGAGACATGCTCGCGGGCGACCATGGAGGGCTCGATGGGCCGGGCCCGCAGCAGTTCCTCGCCCATCTCGAGGGCCTTGGCGTTCAGCACGTGCTGCTCCTGGATGGCCGCGCGAAAGTCGGCGTTGTCGCTCAAGTCGCCCATGGCCTTGGCTTTGGCGATGTCCTCGCTGTTCTTGGGCAGCAACACGTTGACGATGTGATCGTGCTCCTCGCGGCGGCGTGCGATAGCCTGCGCAGTGGCATAGATGTGCTGAACGGGCTCCTCCACAGTCTTGTGCTCCTCCTCCACGAGGAGCTTGGGGAACTTGCGCACCATTTTCTGCTCGAGGAGGCGCGCAAACTGCTCGGGGAGGACGCTGCTCTGTCGGATGCGGAAGAGGAGCCGGGAGGCCTCGACCTCGCTGATCTCGGCGAGCATCTGGTCGAAGTAGCGTAGGTCGCCGGCGCGCAACGTCAGGCGGATCTCGGCCATCTCGTCGGCCTGGCTGAACGGCGTCCACTCGCCCCGTTGATAGGCCTTGCGGCGGGCGAGTTCGTCGCCCTCCTTGAGCAGGCGCTCGAAGATGTCCACACGGGTCGCCGGGGACGGCCAGCGCTCGAGCAGCAGGTTGCGGCACACCCACGCGAAGAGGCTGAGGTGGCGTTTGGGGTTTGCGAGTACCTCGCGCACCACGGTGCCGATGTTCGGGGCGTCGCCATCGGGCGGAAGTTCGGCCGCCGCCGCTTCCCAGAGGGCGTCCGGCCCTTCCAGGAGGATGCCGCGGCACACCTGCCGCCAATCGTCCGCCTGGTCGCGCAACATCTGGAAGATGCGGGCCCGGCTGGCGTTGGTGGTCAGGTGGTTGAGGAGGACGACGGGGTTGCCCTTGTGCCGCGCCACGAGTTCCTCGGGGGTGGGGAACTCGCCCGCGAGCAGCTTGAGGCGGGTGAGCAGGAGCGCGGCCTCCACAGCGGCGCCCGGGTCTGGCTCGGACGCGATGCGGCTGGCGATCGTGCGAGCGGCAGGCAGGAGGAACGCCTGAGGGTCCGCCTCCCGGTCGCGGTGCTCGGCGTAGTCGGCGAGGGCCTCCGTTTGATGGGTGAGGTCCTTGAGGGCGGCGAAGCGCCGCTGCATCTCCTCCTCGTAGGTGAGGGCCTCAGGCCGCAGTGTGAGGATGGGGTTGCTACCGGCGGGGAGGGCGATACGAGGGTCGCGCTTGATGGCCGCCTTCGCGCCGTTCCACCACTTGCTCCATGCCTCGGCGGGCACGATGGGGCCTTCGAGGAACTCGCGCAGGCCGCGGAGCGACAGGCGGCCGTCCAGGGCCTCGAGGGCTGAGCGGACCAGGGCCGCGGGGTCCTCCTGAGCGAGGCGGCGCAGGCGGTCGGGGTCGGTCTTGAGCAGCACGAGGAAACAGTCGGGCTTGAGGCGCTGGAATATGCTTTCGATGGTCTCGAGCGGCACGAGGTGGCCTGGCTTGCGCTCGAAGTTGATGGTGGCCCGCGCCGTGAGCGGGTCGAAGGCGACGATCTTGCCGAGGCCCCAGCCCGTGGCGTGGTAGAAGAAGTCGCCCTCGCGGTAGGAGAGGAGCTTGTCGAGCGTGGCGACGGAGGCCCCGAGGTCCTGCTCGGTGAGCAGGCCGGAGCGTTCGATGCAGGCGGCAAGATGGGGCACGCCGCGGTGCACTCGGCGGTAGCACGCGAGCAGGGCGGAGCGGAACTCCTCGTTGCCCGCGGCGGCGGGCGCCGCGGCGCGGAGCAATGGGAGGGCTTCGGCGTGGCGTTCGTTCCGCACCAGCTCGGGCGCCAGGGCCAGCGTCAGGTCGAGCGCGCGCGCGGTTTGGCCGGCCTGGAGCAAGTGGCCGAGGAGCCGGGCCAGCGCCTCCGCGGGGATGGTCTCGGCGTCCAGCAGCTCGAGCCAGAGGTTCTCCAGCGCGTCGTACCTGCGTTGCTCAATGGCTTGAGTCAGTTGTTCGAGGATCTCGCTCACCGTGGGTCATACCTCCGAGGGTATCCGAAAGGGTCAGGGGACGACAATGCGGAGCTTCCGGCCGTCGATCCCGATGGTGACCGGGAGAAGGCCAACCGCATCGCCATCCACCTGGTAACGGACCGGGTCGGGGCTTTCGATGCGGACGTGGCGTCCGCGCAAGTACTGTGCGCCGCTGAGCCGGGAGCAGCGGAGCGTGAAGGCCAGGATGGCCCGAGAGTAAGCCACGGGGCCGCCGCGGCGTAGCAGGCACACGTCCAGCAGCCCGTCATCGGCGGCGGCTTGCGGCGTGATACGGAACGGGCCGCCATAGCTGCGGGTGTTGCTGACGAGGGCGAAGCCTTCGCCCACCGCGGGTGGCGCGCCGTCAACGCACACTTCCATGCGCGGCGGGCGGCGCTGCGCGAGGCACTTGAGGAGGGGACGCACATAGCGCACCATGCGGGTGGCGCCCCTCCGGCGCGCGGCCAACAGCGCCGTCACGTCGGCATCCAGGCCCGCCCCAAGCATCGCCACGAAGCGCCGCCCGTTTGCGGCGGGAACGTCGAGCTGTTTCAGTCGCCCGCGGGCAACCATCTCGATGAACGCCTCCACGCGTCGGGGCAGGCGAAGCTCCTTCGCCAGCACATTGCCGGTGCCCAGGGGGAAAAGGGCAAGTGGGCGGTCCATCTGAAGGCCGTTGACGACCTCGTTGAGCGTGCCATCGCCGCCGATGACGGCCACCAGGTCGCAGTGGCCCGCCTGGGCAGAGGCCGCTTCGCGGGCATCGCCTGCTTGCGCGGTCACGGCGTCGAGCGTGGAGAAACCAAGGTCGCGGAGGCCACGCCTTATCCGCTCCAAGCAGGCCTGGCCGGCCCCTCGACCGGCGATGGGATTCACGATCAGCAGTGACCGCGGCATGTGCCATGGGCCCCAGATCGCAGCAGAAACCCAATTATATCAGGTTGGGGCGTCAGGCTCAAACGGCGTGGGCCGGCCCGCCTCCGGCCGATGCTGCAACGAGGCGGCAGACGGCATGCACGAGGCCCGAAATGGTGTGCTCGGGGGCCTCGATGGCGACGATGAGACCTGCCTCGCGCGCCGTCTGGCTGGTGACGGGGCCGATGGAGGCGAAGCGGATAGAGGGGGGTAAGGCGGCGAGGCGCTCGGCGCCGAGGGCCGCAATGAAGCCGCGTACGGTGGAGGAACTTGTGAAGGTCACTACGTCCACTTCTCCGGCGAGGAGGCGGCGGGTGGCCTCGTCGTCGGCAGATCCGCCGACGATGGTGCGATACGCGTCGGCCTCGGTGACGAGAGCCCCTGCGTTCTGGAGGCCCTTACGAACGGTTTCGGGGACATCGGCTGCGCGTGGCAGGAGGATGCGCCTGCCGGCGAGCGTCTCAGCGTCGGCGAGGGCGGCGACCAGCTCGGCGCCGGTGAAGCGAGGCGGCTGGCAGTCAGGGCGGATGCCGTGTTGGCGCAGCCGTTCGGCGGTGGCGGGCCCGATCGCGGCGACGCGGGGGAGCGCGCGGCTGTCCTTGCCCGCGGCGTCGAGCCGTGCGAAGAAGCCGTCTACGCCGTTCACGCTGGTGAAGACAACCCAGTCGAACGTCGCCAGGGCGGCGATGGCGGTGTCGAGGGGCGCCCAGTCGGCGGGCGGCTCGATGGTGATGGCGGGCATCTCGATGACCTCGGCGCCCAGGGCCTCGAGCTGCTCGGCCAAGTCGCTGGCTTGAGCGCGCGACCGTGTGACGACGATGCGGCGGCCGAAGAGCGGCCGGGTCTCGAACCACTGGAGCTTGTCGCGCAGGGCCGCCACCTCGCCCACGACGAGGATGGCGGGGGCCTCCATGCCTGCGGCGCGGTGTACGATATCTGCGAGCGTGCCGAGCACGGTCCGCTGCCTGGCCACGGTGCCCCACTGCACCACCGCCGCGGGGGTGGCAGGGGAGCGGCCGTTCGAGGTCAGCCGCTCGACGATGTGGGGCAGGTTCTTCACGCCCATGTAGACGACCAGGGTGCCGATGCCTGTGGCCAGCTTGTCCCAGGCCAGCGCGCTGGCCTGCTTTGTGGGGTCTTCGTGCCCGGTGATGAAGGCGAGGGACGATGTGGCGTCGCGGTGGGTTACAGGGATGCCTGCATAGGCAGGCGCGGCGATGCCGCTGGTGACGCCTGGCACGACTTCGAAGGCAACTCCGGCATCCACCAGGGCGAGGGCCTCCTCGCCGCCGCGGCCGAAGACGAAGGGGTCGCCGCCCTTGAGTCGGCACACGCGCTTGCCCTCGAGCCCCTTGGCGACGAGCAGGGCGTTGATCTCCTCCTGCTTCATCGTGTGGCAGCCGCCGCGCTTGCCCACACCGATCATCTCGGCGTCGGGCCGCGCCTCGCGGAGCAGTCGGGGGTTCGCCAGCGCGTCGTACACCACCACGTCGGCGGCGCGCAGCGCTTCCAGCCCCTTCAGCGTGATCAACCCCGGATCGCCGGGGCCGGCCCCGACCAAAAAGACGACGCCATCGCGCATAGGGTTCCCTTCTCAACGCGGCCCAAGGCCGTAGCTGACGGGGACGATTGGAGGGCTGGGGGAATGGCTGATTCCTTGAGGGCGTGTCGCCCAGAGAGTGAGCTTGTTCGGAGTCCCGCCTTCAGGCGGCTCTATGCGAGAGAAGACCGCCTGAAGCCGGGACTCCGAACGGGGTCAGACCCCTCAAGTAGGCTTGGGCAGTACGCCCTTGACACCCATCCACCGATCCGTTCCTCCATCCATACCGTCGCATGCCTCCAGCATGCCCGAAAGCGGGCGCTGGATCAAGGGCGGTGGCGGGCGCCGACGCGGCCTCCCTTGCCGGCGACGGGCCTGGGCAGGCCCTCAGACTGTCTGTGGAGGGTAAACAGCGGCAGATTGGCGAGGAAACTCATCGCCGCAGGTATGGTTGGAGGCGATACTCATGGAGTCCAACGGCCCGGGCGACCATTTTCTTGTGCGCATTCTTGGGGGCAATGCCATTGTACTCATAGAGAAGAGCGTGCCGCCTGGGCGGTGGCCGCCGCAAGCCATGTTTCTGGCCTGGGCCTGGGTGCTGGGGCTGGCTGGGGCATCATCCGACGGAGGCCAGGTCGAGGCTGTCGCCGTGGCGGGCGTGCACCGCGGCCTTGAGCAGGCGGTGGCTGGGCTTCGAGAGGTCGGGGTCGGCCTCGACGAGGGCGAAGGCGTCGTGGCGGGCCTCCATGAGCAGATGGATGTCCTCGGTGAAGTCACCGATGGCCAGGGGCGGGAGGCCGTGTTGGCGGGTGCCGAGGAACTCGCCCGGGCCGCGGCGCTTGAGGTCCTCTTCGGCGATGCGGAAGCCGTCGGAGGTCTCTGCCAGAATGGCCAGCTTCTCGGGCGAGTTCGGCTCGTCCACCATGAGGAGGCAATGGGACGGGTGTTGGCCGCGCCCGATGCGGCCGCGGAGTTGGTGGAGCTGGCTGAGGCCGTAGCGCTCGGCGTGCTCGATGGCCATGACGGTGGCGTTGGGCACGTCGAGGCCGACCTCGACGACGGTGGTGCAGGCGAGGATGTGGGTGTCGCCGGCGCGGAAGGCGGCCATGACAGCCTGCTTCTCGTCGGACTTCATCTGGCCGTGGAGGAGGCCGATGGGGTGGTCGGGGAAGACGTCGCGCCGGAGGTGGCCCACCATCTGCGTGGCGGCCCTAAGGTCGGAGACCTCGGACTCCTCGACGAGGGGGTAGACGATGTAGGCCTGTCGGCCGGCCTGGAGTTCGCGGCGGATGAGCGCCCAGGCATCGGTGCGGCGGTTCGGGGGCAGAATGGCCGTGGTGATGGGCTGGCGGCCAGGCGGCATCTCGTCGAGCGTCGAGAGGTCGAGGTCGCCGAACACCGTGAGCGCGAGCGAGCGGGGGATGGGTGTTGCCGTCATCACCAGCACGTCGGGGCGGGCGCCTTTCCAGCGCAGGGTGGCGCGTTGGAGGACGCCGAACTTGTGTTGCTCGTCCACCACGGCGAGGCCGAGGCGGGCGAACTCGACGTCGTGCTCGATGAGGGCGTGGGTGCCGACCACGAGGTCCACGGAGCCCTCTCGAATGGCGGCCAGGCTGGCGCGGCGCTCGGCTGCGGGCGCGCCGCCGAGGAGCAACAGGGCGCGCACACGGCTGCCCTTGAGGAGCGACTCCAGGGTGCGAAAGTGCTGCTGGGCGAGGATCTCGGTGGGAGCCATGAGCGCGGCCTGGTGCCCGTTGGCGATGGCGGCGAGCAGGGCGTAGGCGGCGACCACGGTCTTGCCCGAACCGACGTCGCCCTGGAGCAGGCGGTTCATGGGGCGCGGGGCGGCCATGTCGGCGGCGATCTCGGCGATAGCACGCTCCTGTGCGGCGGTGAGGTGGAAGGAGAAGCGGCGGCGGATGCGCGCGTCCACCTTCGGCGAGATGTCGAAGGCGATGCCCTCGACGCCGTGGCGAAGGGTGCGGCGACGAAGGGCCACGGCAGCCTCGAGGGTGAAGAACTCCTCGTAGGCGAGTCGGCGGCGGGCGAGGGCGGCGGCCTCGGGCCGCTCTGGGAAGTGGATTTGCTCGAGGGCGTCGGCGATCGGGAGCAGACGGTGCGACTGGCGGAAGGCCTCTGGAAAGATGTCGGGAGCCTCGGTGCGGAAGGCGTCGAGGGCCGCGCGCAACAGGCGGCGGAAGCGCTTCTGCCCGATCCCCGCCGTGGCGGGGTAGATGGGCACGAGGCGCTGGGCGTGAAGCGGCTCGTCGTCGCTCAGCAGCTCGAACTCGGGCGAGAGGAGCGAGAGGCGCTTGCCCATAGTGACCTTGCCCCAGAGCACGAGTTCGGTGCCTGGCTTGAGCTGCTTCTGAAGATAGGGCATGCCGAACCAGAGCGCGGCGATCTGCCCCGAGGCGTCCTCGATAAGGGCCGTGAGGACGCCGCCGCGGCCCCGCCACCAGGTGGTGCGCACCTCGCGCACGCGGCCCGCGACTGCCTCGTGCTGGCCGAGCTTCACCTGGGCGATGGGGGTGAGACGGGTGCGGTCCTGGTGAAGGCGCGGGAAGTGCCACAGGAGATCGCGCACGGTGGCGATGCCGAGCTTCGCGAGTCGTTCGGCGACGGCTGTTCCGACGCCCTTGACCACGGTGACGGGTTGGCTGAGAGGAGTCTGCATTCTGGGGCCGGAGTATACCCGCGGCACCGCGCGCGATCAAGCAGTCGCTCCTTGATTGGGGGTCCGGCGTGTGTTACGATCAAGCCAGGAGCAGGCGGACACCGCATCCCCGGGGCAAGGCATGCCTTCGCTCGCGTCGTCGCTCGACGTCTTGGCCGACCACATCTGGCTCGGGGTGGTCGCCGCGCTGCTGTTCGTGGCGGGTCTGGCCACGGCCGGCCCGGTGGTTCAGCGGGACCATCGTTGGCTGATGGCCCTGCCGCTGGCCGTGGTGCGGTTGGTGCTACGGCTGATTGGTCCGCAGTTTCGGGCGGTCCCTGCGTTTCTCGTGATTTTCGTCTTCAACTCGGTAGCGATCTGCCTTTACATGCTCTCGGGCGCGCTGATCGTGCTGCCGGGCGTGATGGCGTTTCTGACTGGGCTGAACATCGGGGTGGTGACGCTCAAGGCGGGCGAGATTCAGATGCCGGGCGG
>DAOOIT010000098.1 GCA_035384565.1 Planctomycetota bacterium
TCTTTGACAATTCGGTCTAACCTCCCGCGGGTTGGCAACCCGCGGGAGGTTGGGGTCCCCCCCTCCCAAAGGCATTGGAGCCCTCGGGAGGGGGGACGCCTGCATTCCTGGGCACCGGGCATGGTGCGCTCCGAAGGCGTGATGCGTGAGAGGAGAGAGGCAGACACGGGCTCCCCCGGATCGTGCGGGACGGGTCACGCGTCGCGCCCGCGGCGTGTTTTTGCAGTTGACTCCGCGGCGGTGTGCCCTATAATCGAGCGGGTAGGCAGACTTCTCCCCCATCCCCGAGCGAGGCTGCGAATGGCGAAGTACGATGTGGTGGTGATCGGGTCTGGCCCGGGCGGCTATGTGGCCGCGCTGCGGGCGGCGCAACTGGGCAGGAAGACCTGTGTGGTGGAGCGCGACGCCGTGGGCGGCGTGTGCCTGAATCGCGGCTGCATCCCCACGAAGGCCCTGGCCCACGCGGCCGAGGTCTGCTCGCTGGCACGCCACGGCGCCGAGTTCGGCATCCTGGCCGAGAACGTGAGCGTGGACTTCGCCAAGGTGCAGGCCAACAAGGACGCCGTGGTGAAGAGGCTCACGGGCGGCGTGGGGTTCCTGCTGAAGCGGGCGCACGTGGACGTGGTGGCGGGCACGGGGCGGCTGAAGGGCCGCAAGGCGGTGGCCGTGACGCTGAACGCGGGCGGGGAGGAGACGCTGGAGGCGGACAAGATCATCGTGGCGACGGGGAGCGAGCCGGCCCGGCCGAAGGCGATTCCCTTCGACGGCGAGCGGATCGTCACGAGCGACGAGGCGCTGAGGCTGAGCCGCCTGCCCGAGAGCGTGTTCATCCTGGGCGGCGGCTACATCGGGTGCGAGTTCGCCTCGATCTTCGCCCAGCTCGGCGCGCAGGTGACCGTGGTGGAGATGCTCGACCGTCTGCTGCCGACGCTGGACGCCGAGGTGGCGGCCGAGATCACCAAGGCCCTCAAGAGGCAGAAGGTCAAGGTGCTCGTGGGCACGAGGATGGAGGGCATCCAGTCGGGCGCCAGCGGCGTGAAGGCCACGCTGTCGAACGGGGCGGCCCTGGAGGCCGACCTGGCGCTGGTGTGCACCGGCCGGCGGCTGCTGTCGGCCGACCTCGGGCTGGAGGAGGCGGGGGCGAAGGTGGAGAACGGCGCCATCGCCATTGACGAGCACTGCGAGACGAGCGTGGCCGGCCTGTACGCCATCGGCGACGTGACGGGCAAGCTGCTGCTCGCGCACGTGGCGAGCGCGCAGGGCATCGTGGCCGCCGAGCACGCGGCGGGCAGGAATGCCCGGATGGACTATCGTTGCGTGCCGGCCGCCGTGTTCACGAACCCCGAGGTGGGCACGGTGGGGATGACCGAGGCGGAGGCCGCCGCGGCGGGCCGCCGGGTGAGGGCCGCGAAGTTTCCGTTCCAGGCCCTCGGCCGCGCGGTGGCGATGGGCGAGACGGCCGGCTTCGCGAAGATCGTGGCCGACGAGGCCACGGGCCAGGTGCTCGGCGTGCACCTGGTGGGCCCGCACGCCTCGGACGTGGTGGCGGAAGGGGCGCTGGCGGTGGCCCTCGAGGCCACGGTGAAGGAACTGGCCCACGGGATCCACGCCCACCCCACGCTGCCGGAGGCCCTTCTGGAGGCCGCGCGAGCCTGGCTTGGGCAGGGGATCCACGCGTAGGAAGCCCGCGGAGTGCGTTGGATTCCGTTCGTCCTCGTCGCCGTTCTCGGCGTGATGCTGCAAGCGACGCTGATGCGCCTGGCGGTGCTTGGCGACGCCTTCCCCGATCTGCTCGTGGCGTTGCTGGTGGTGTTCAGCGTGGGGGCGGAGCCGGCCGAGGGCTTCGCGGCGGGCGCCGTGCTGGGCCTGGGGCGCGACCTGTTCACTGCCGAGCCCTTGGGCCTGAGCCTGGCCGTCTTCGCCGTGCTGGGCTGGCTGATGGCCCGCCGCCCGGGCGCCGGCGCGGGGTATGCGGCGGCCCACGCGGTGCTGGCGCTGCTGTGCTCGCTGGCGGCCAGCGGGGCGTCGGTGGCCGCCGTCGTGGCCCAGGGCGGCCTGCTGCCGCTGGGCCTCGCGGCTCGGCGGGCCGGCCTGTCGGCGCTGAGCACGGCCCTGCTGGCCGCGCTCGTGGGCGCGTTGGTCTGGCGCAACGCCCGCTGGTTCGGGCTGCGGCGCCGCTCGGAGTTCGCCGGTGTTTAGGTTCCGGATGCGCGTCGTCCTCATCCTGCTCTTCGGCGGGTTCCTCATGGTCTCGACCCGCCTGTTCTACCTCCAGGTGGTGCGCGGGGCGCACTACCGCGACTATGCGGACAACGTGCGGGTGGAGACGCGGTGGACCGAGGCGAGCCGCGGCGCCATCCGCGGTTCGGGGGGCGAGTTGCTGGCCTTCGAGCAGCCGGGGTTCAACGTGGCCATCGTGCCGGCCGATCTGCCGGGCGGGCAGGCCCTGTGCCGCCCCGTGCTCAAGCTCTACACGCTGGCCCGCCGGGAGCGGATCACGTCGGTGCGCGACGTGAGCGTGATGGTGCGGAGCGCCGCCCGCGGCGAGGGCTACGAGGTCAGCTTCGGCCTCGCCGCCACGTTCCTGCGCCTCGACGGCACCGACCTCGTCGAGCGTGAGGAGCACGGCACGGCGCTCGTGGTGGTGCCGCGCGGGGCGGGCGCGCTGGTGGACGCCGTGGCCGAGCTGACGAAGACGCCGGCGCGCGAGATGCTGCGGGCGCTGTTCCAGGGCCTGGCGCTGGTGGGCCGCGGCTGGCAGCGCCTGGGCGACCCGTGCGTGGTGGCGCGCGACGTGGGCTTCGGGGCCGCCGCCGAGCTCGAGACGAACCCCGACCGCTACCCCGGCTTCCGCGTGGTGGCTACGCCGCAGCGAAGCTACCCCTACGACGCCCTGGCGGGCCACGTGCTGGGCTACGTGCAACCCGTCTCCGCCGCCGAGTACGACCGCTGGCACGAGTCGTACGGCGGCTCGGTGGCCAAGCGCTTCCTGCCCGACGACCTGATCGGGCGCAACGGCATCGAGCGCGCCTTCGACTTCGAGCTGCGCGCGGCCCGCGGCGTGCGCACGCTGGAGGTGGACGCGGCCCGCCGCACCCAGCAGGTGCTGGACGACGTGCCCGCCGTGCCGGGGGCCGACGTGTACCTCACCATAGACCGCGAGGTGCAGGCCACGGCGGAGGCGGCGCTGGAGGGGCACACGGGGTCCATCCTCCTCCTCGAGCCCGCCACCGGCCGCGTGCTGGCGATGGCCAACTCGCCCCGCTACAACCCCAACGACATGCCGCGCAACCCGCCCGACCCGAACGACAGGACGGCGCCGCTGCTCAACCGGGCCATCCAGGGCAAGTACCCGCTCGGCTCGGCCTTCAAGCTGATCGAGGCCGTCGGCGCGCTCGAGGAGAACAAGGCCCCGGCCAGCGTCGAGTGCACCGGCAGCTACCTCGGCCACCTGTGCGGCAACCACAGCGTGCCGATGCACGTCACCCTGGAGGATGCGCTCAAGCGCTCGTGCAACAGCTACTTCTACCGCACGGCCCACGAGACGCTGGGCCTCAAGGGCGTGCTCAAGTGGGCCTCGCTCTTCGGCCTCGGCCAGTGCACGGGCGTGGACCTGCCGAGCGAACGGTCGGGCCTCCTGCCCACCCCCGCCTGGAAGCTCCGCACCTACGGCGAGAGCTGGTATGCGGGCGAGACGTGCAATCTCGCCATCGGCCAGGGCGCCCTGGAGGTCACGCCGATCCAGGTCGCGCGCTTCGTGGCCGCCATCGCGAACGGCGGCCGCCTCGTGCGGCCCCGCGTGGTGGACCGCATCGTCTACCCGGACGGGAGCGAGAAGACGTTCGACGGCGGGGTGGTGGAGACCCTGCCTCTCACGCCGGCCAAGCTGGCCCGCATCCACGCGGTCATGCGCTCGGTGTGCCACGAGATCGGCGGCACGGCGCGCAAGGCGTTCGGGCGCTCGGAGGCGCAGCCCGACTTCCTCCAGGACCAGGGCTACGACGTGGCCGGAAAGACGAGCACGGCGGAGCGCGGGCGGAGCCAGGGCAACGTGGGCTGGTTCGTGGGCTTCGCGCCGTGCCGCGACCCGCGGGTCGCCTTCGTCGTGGTGCTCGAGCACACGGAGCAGGGGGTCCACGGCGCCGACGTGGCGGCCCCCCTCGCCCGCCGCCTCCTCGAGCGGCTCCCCGAGCGGTACCTGGAGGGGGTGCCGGGCCGCGAGCTGCGCGAGCAGGCGCGCCAGCGCCTGGCCGCGAAGGAGCCGCCCCGATGATCCGCCGCCTCCACGTGCAGGCCCGCGACTGGGTTTTCCTCGGCTGCATCGCCGCGCTGCTGGCGATCGGCCTGGCCTTCGTCTACAGCGCGTCGTACCGCTCCGGCCCGATGGGCGAGGGCTACTACACGTCCAGCCCCGCCAAGCAGGTGCAGTGGATCGCCTTCGGCGCGCTGGCCTTCGTGGCGCTCCTGTTCGTCAACTACCGCCACCTGCTCGAACACGCCTACGTGCTGTACCTGGTGGGCCTGGCCTCGCTCGTCTTCGTGCTCTTCTTCGGCGTCACCAGCGAGGAGATCTCCGCACGCCGCTGGATCGCGCTGGGGCCCCTCCGCGTCCAGCCCTCCGAGTTCATGAAGCTCTTCACGATCCTCGCGCTCGCGCGCTACCTGATGGACACCGAATCGCATCGCCACCTCGGCGGCCTGCTGGTGCCGTTCGCGCTCGTGCTGGCCCCGATGCTGCTGATCGTCAAGGAGCCCGACCTGGGCATGTCGCTGGTCTTCCTGCCCATCGCCCTCGCGATCCTGTACGCGGCGGCCGCCCGCCCGAGGCATCTGCTGCTGATCGTGGCCGCGCTGGCCCTCGCCGTGCCCCTGGCGTGGCCCCACCTGCGCCCGTACCAGAAGGAGCGCATCCTCGGGTTCCTGACCCAGGACGAGTCGCGCTCGCGCCAGGAGCTGCACCGCCTGGACCTCTACCAGCTCGAGCAGGCCAAGGTGGCGATCGGCTCGGGCCAGCTCTTCGGCCGCGGCTGGATGCAGGGCAGCCAGAACCGCCTGAACTTCATCCCGGCCAAGACTCGCAACAACGACTTCATCTTCGCCGTGATCTGCGAGGAGTGGGGCTTCGTGGGGGCCAACCTCGTGCTCGGCCTCTTCCTGCTGCTCCTGGCCCTCTGCGGCCGGATGGCGGAGGACGTGCATCACCCCGGCGGCCGCCTCATCGTGGTGGGCGTGGTGGCCATGCTGGGCACCCAGGCCGTCATCAACACGGCCATGGCTTCGGGCCAGATGCCCATCGTGGGCCTCACCCTGCCGCTCGTGAGCTACGGCGGCTCCTCGATCGTCGCGTCGCTCCTCGCGCTGGGGCTCGTCTTCAACGTCAGCGCCTACCGCCGCGTGAGCCTGGCCAGCGACACGCTGGACCCCGAGGCCGAGGCCCGCCGCGAACTGGCCCCCATCCCCGAAGAGAGTTTCATGCGGACCTGACCGGCCCGCGGCAAGGATGCGCCCCGTGGCTACCCCGTACGACGACTTTCTGCTCCGCGTGCAACAGCCGGCCCAGTACACGGGCGGCGAGTGGAACGTCGTGACCAAGGACCACGCTGCCGTGGACCTCACCTTCGCTCTCGCCTTCCCCGACACCTACGCCATCGGGATGTCGCACCTGGGCCTGGCCATCCTCTACGACGTGCTGAACCGCCAGCCGCACATCGCCGCCGAGCGCGCCTTCATGCCGCTGCCCGACATGCAGGCCGCGATGGCCGCCCGCTCCCTGCCCCTGGCGAGCCTGGAGACGCGCACGCCGCTGGCCGCCTTCGACGCCGTGGGCTTCTCCCTCCAGTACGAGATGGGCTACACGAACGTCCTGGCGATGCTCGCGCTCGCGGGCATTCCCCTGCGGGCCGCCGAGCGGGGCGACGGCTGCCCCCTCATCGTGGCCGGCGGCCCGGGCGCGATGGCCCCGGAGCCGCTGGCCCCGTTCATAGACCTCTTCGCCGTCGGCGACGGCGAGGAGATGGCGCTCGCCCTGGCCGAGGCCATTCGCGCGACGCGCGGGCGCCCGCGGGCCGAGCGCCTCGCGGCCATCGCCAGGTCCGCCCCGCACTTCTACGCGCCGGCGCTCTACCGCGAGGAGCGCGACGCCCGCGGCGCGTTCCTCGGCCTCCGGCCCCTGGCGCCGGGCGTGCCCGCCACGGTCCGTCGGGCCGTGGTGGACGACCTCGACGCGGCGCCCTACCCCGAGCGCCCCCTCGTGCCCCTCGTGGAGACGGTGCACGATCGCATCACGCTGGAGATCATGCGCGGCTGCACCCAGGGCTGCCGCTTCTGCCAGGCGGGCATGACGCGGCGGCCGGCGCGCGCGCGGTCCGTCGAGCGCCTGCGCCAGATCGCCTGCGCCGCCTACGACGCCACCGGGCACAGCGAGATCAGCCTCGCCTCGCTCTCCTCCAGCGACCACCCCGAGCTGCGCGCGCTCCTTGCCGCCCTGGCCGCGGCCTTCGAGCCCAAGGGCGTCAACCTCGCGCTCTCGTCGCTGCGGGTGGACGACCAGCTCTCGGACCTGCCGGCCCTCGTCCGCGGCGTGCGCAAGGCGGGCCTCACCATCGCGCCCGAGGCCGCGCGCGACGAGTTGCGCCGCCGCATCAACAAGAACATCACCACCGACGACCTTCTGCACGGCGCCCGCCAGGCCTACCAGCAAGGCTGGCGCGCCATCAAGCTCTACTTCATGATCGGCCTGCCCGGCGAGACCGACGACGACGTGGACGCCATCGCCGACCTCGCCCACGAGGTGTCGGCCCAGCGCGGCGGGCGCGGCGGCGACGTGAACGTCTCCGTCTCCTCCTTCGTCCCCAAGCCCCACACCCCGTTCCAGTGGGAGCCGATGGACGAGCCCGAGGTGCTCCACGCCAAGCAGGCCCGCCTCCGCTCGCGCGCCCGCGGCCGCCGCGTGCGGTTCAAGTTCCACAACGTCGAGCGCAGCCAGATCGAGGGGGTGCTCAGCCGCGGCGACCGGCGCGTCGCGGAGGCGCTCTACCGGGCCTGGCAACTCGGCGCCCAGCTCGATGCCTGGGACGAGCACTTCCGCCATCCCCTCTGGCTCCAGGCGTTCGAGGACACAGGCGTCCGCCCCGCCGACTACGCCGGCCGCCGATGGGCCGAAGACGAGGCCCTGCCCTGGGACCACATTGACGCGGGCGTGACCAAGCGCTTCCTGCTCGCCGAGAAGCGCCGGGCCGAGCGCGGCGAGACGACCCCCGACTGCCGCCTCAGCGTGTGCCCCAACTGCGGCGCCTGCGTGCGGGCGAAGCCCGAGCCCCCGTGAGGAGCACACTCGTGCGCGAACGCGCCGTCGCCTTCCACAGCCCCGCGCGCCTCGTGGGCATCCTCGCCGAGCCCGAGCCGGCGACCGAGGCCCGCGGCCTCGGGGTCGTCTTCCTGCACGGCTGGACCGGCTACCGGGTGGGGCCGCACCGCATCTTCGTCGAGGCCGCCCGCCGCCTCGCCGCCGCGGGCTGCCACACCCTGCGGTTCGATTTCCGCGGCCGCGGCGACAGCGAAGGCGACCACGAGGCGACCACCCTCGACCAGATGATCGAGGACGCCCGGGCGGCCCGCCGCCTGCTCGCCGAGCAGCCGGGCGTGCGGCGCACCTTCTGGTGCGGCCTGTGCTCGGGCGGCAACGTCACCCTGGGCGCCGCGTCGCTCGACAAGGACGTGGACGGCCTGATCCTCTGGTCCACTCCCCTCTTCGCGCCCGACAAGACCGCCCATCAGGAGGTCCGCCGCCGCGGCCTGTTCCTCGGCGAGTATCTGCGCAAGCTCTTCCGCCGCGAGACCTACGTCAAGCTCATCCGGGGCCGGCTGCGCTTCGGCCTGATCGCCCGCGTGCTGCTCGGGCGCCGGAGGCCCGCCGCGGGGGCGCGCGACCCGCGGGATTCGGCCCGCCACATCATGCGCGACCTGCGCGGCTACCACGGGCCGGCGCTGTTCATCTACGGCAGCCGCGACGACGAGGCGGTGGGGGCGCCCGAGTTCTACCGGCGCTATTGCGAAGAGAACGGCATCCCCGCCGCGTTCCACACGATCGAGGGGGCGAACCACAGCTTCTACTCGGTGGCGTGGCAGGACGAGGTGATCGGGCTGACCGAGCGCTGGCTGCTCGCGGCGGGGGGAAAATAGAGGGACCTCCCCGCGGGCGGAGGCCCGGGGGAGGTCCCTCTATGTCCTCGAAGACCTGGCGGTCTAGAGGTCCTGCGGCTTCACGGTGGCGCGCTTGTTGGCCTTGGCGCGCTCGATGGCCTTGGCGACCATGCACGCGACGGCGGCATTGAGCGCATCGAGGAGTTCGCTGGACATCATGGCGCCCTTGGCGCGAATGAGTGCCCGCACCTTGCTGCCCACGACGACGGGCTCGGCCTTCGCTGCCTTCTTTGCCATTCTCGTATGCACCCCCTACTAAGGTTGCCGAGACCTGAGGCCGCGTGCCCCCGTTGGGCCGCAGGCCCGCGTTCTCACACGCCCCTGTATATACTGGCTGGGGGGCGTCTTGTCAAGCACTAATTTGCGAAAATCTGCGGTTGTTCGCCATTCCGGAGCGTTTCGCGGGCGCCCAGGGCACGCGGGCAGGCGCCGCCGCCTCACGCCTCCTTGAAGATGGCCGGCATCCGGGGGTCGGCCGCCAGGTCGTGCTCGGGCGCGGGCACCGCCTCCAGGAGGCGGTCCACCAGCGTGTCGGGCGTCACGCCCTCGGCCTCCGCGTTGAAATTGGTGATGATGCGGTGGCGCAGCACGGGGTGCGCCACCGCGCGGATGTCGTCGGTGGCCACATAGGTGCGCCCGTTGAGCACGGCGCGCGCCTTGCCGCCCAGGATCATATACTGGCCGGCCCGTGGCCCCGCGCCCCAGCGCACGTAGCGCCGGATGAAGTCGGGCGCCTCGGCCGCCGGAAGCCGGGTGGCGCGCGCCAGCCGCATGGCGTAGCGGATCACGTGCTCGGCGATCGGCACCTTGAGCACGAGGCCCTGGAGGGCGATGATCTCCTGCGCATTCAGCACCTGCTCGAGCTCGGCCCGGAACGGCGCCGTGGTGAGCCGCAGGATGTCGAACTCCTCCTGCTCGCTCGGATAGTCCACGATGATCTCGAACATGAAGCGGTCGAGCTGGGCCTCGGGCAGCGGGTACGTGCCCTCCTGCTCGATCGGGTTCTGGGTGGCCAGCACGAAGAAGGGGTCGGGCAGCGGCCGCTTCTCGCCCCCGGCCGTCACC
This sequence comes from Planctomycetota bacterium, assembly GCA_035384565.1. Lineage (NCBI taxonomy): Bacteria > Pseudomonadati > Planctomycetota > Planctomycetota bacterium. Next base: position 9,268 of record DAOOIT010000098.1, read on the forward strand.
TGCCGCTCCTGCATGGCCTCGAGCAGGGCCGCCTGAGTCTTCGGCGGCGTGCGGTTGATCTCGTCGGCCAGGATCACGTTGGCGAAGATCGGGCCCTTGAGGAAGCGGAACGAGCGCTCGCCCGTGCTGCGGTCCTCCATGATCACCTCGGTGCCCGTGATGTCCGACGGCATGAGGTCGGGGGTGAACTGCACGCGGCTGAAGCCGAGGTCGAGCGCCCGCGCGAGGGTGCTGACCATGAGCGTCTTGGCCAGCCCGGGCACCCCCACGAGCAGGCCGTGCCCGCGCGCGAAGATGGCGATGAGCAGATGCTCGATCACCTGCTCCTGGCCCACGATCACCTTGCCCAGCTCCGCGCGGAGGCGGCCGTAGGCGCGGTTGAGCTTCTCGACGGCCTCCAGCTCGGAATCGGCGGCCGCCAGCGGAAGGACGCCCTCGGGGGGCTCGGGTGACGACATGCGGAGTCTCCTATGGGGTCACACGCCGGCCCCCTCCTCAGGGGCCGGTCAGCGGAACACTCGGCCGCGGCCTCAGGGCGCCCCCCGCAGCCGCACGAGGCGGAACCGTGCCGGGTGGCTCGGCACGTCGTCGGCCAGCCAGGGCGCGGGACGCACGGTGCGCGCGTCATCCTCCACCACGGCGCACAACGACCCGTCCAGCCGGACGAGGCCCGCGCAGCCGCCGGCCCCCAGCATCAGGCTCTGCTGCGGCGAGCCGTTCACCTTGTCCAGCGCCAGCACCTGCGCCAGGCGGGCGCCGCCGGGGTCGGCCACGGTGAGGCCCAGCGCGATGGCCGCGCCGCTGGCCTCCCAGGCCGCGAGCTCCTGCTGCCGCGTCAGAACGTGCGACCAGGCGACCTGCCCGGTCGAGGCCTCCAGCCGCCGCACGGTCACGCGCGCGGCCTGGCGCGAGGCCAGGAACAGGGCGTCGGCGCCCACGTCCAGAAACAGCACCCGCTCGCCGCGGGCCATCGCCAGCGACCAGGCGGGGTCGCCGCTGGCCAGTTGGCGGCACTCGATGGCCTCGCCCCCCTGGTCGTCCACGCCCAGCGCCACCAGGCGGTCAGCGGCCGCCCACACCTGCCGGGCAGCGAAGTTGTTCACGCGCACGATCCAGGCCGCTCGGCGGCTCGGGCCATCGTAGCAGCCGAGCTGCGAGCCCATAGCGTAGCACAGGCGCCCGCGCCTGTCCAGAGCCACCGTGGGCGGGCCTGCGGCGTGCGGCTCCGTGGCCTCGAAAAGCGGGTGGCCGTCCAGCGGGTTCAGCACGCGCACCGTGGCGGGCCGCGACGTGGCCAGCGCCAGGCCGAGTTCGCCCAGCTCCACGTCGTGGACCACGGGCTCCTCGATTCGCGAGGCCCACAGACGCCTCCCCGTGGCGGAGTCCAGTGCGGTGAGGCGCCCGCGCGTGTCGGCCAGCGCCACGATGCCGGGGGCGGCGGCGGTGGTCCGCGGCGCGCCGTCGTCCGATGGCTCCGAGGGGCCTTCGGCGGCGAACGACCACGCGACGTCGCCTCGCGCGAGTGCGATGGCCTCCACGCGGGTCGCCTTGCGCACGATGGCGCGCCCGTCCACCACGCCGGCCAGGGCTGCCGGCGGCAGCCGGGCGTCATCGCCCAGGCTGGGGCGTGCCCCAAGGGTCAACGCCACGGGGACCACGGCATCGCCCCGCGCGATCTCCAGGCGCACGGACGCGCCGGCCCGCCGCTCGGTGCACAGGGCGATGAGTTCCTGGGCGTCGCGCAGGCGCTTGCCGTCGAAGGCCACGAGCACGTCGCCGCTGCGGAGCCCGGCGCGTTCGGCGGGGGCGTCCTCCGCCTCGCTCACCGTGCTCACGATGCGCACGCCGCCGCCCGGGCGGTCGGCGTCCACAATGCGGATGCCGATCCAGCCGGGCCGGTCGGCCCAGCGCGCCGAGCCGTCGGCCAGTTCCCGGCACTCCAGCGAGCGCCCGGCGAGCACGAAGAAGGTCTGGGCGTCGCCAGGGACGGCCTGGAGGCTCGGGGCGCCATAGGTCGGCCTCACCGACCAGAGTTCCTGGAACGGCGGCTTCAGGGCCTCGGCGACGGCGGGAAGGGCGAAGCGGCTGTCGAGCTTCAGGAGGGCCTCGGCGTCGCGGGCCTCGGGATGCCCGGGGTAGAGGCGCCGGAGCCGCTCGGCCGCGCCTCGGGCCATCAGGCTGGCGCCGTCGCGGGCGTAGGCGGCGGCGAGGCGCCGCAACGCGCCGGGCGAAGCCTCGGCCTCGGGGTACTCGCTGACCAGTTGGTGGAGCCACAGGCGCGCCTCGGCGCGGTTGCCGGCGGCGTCGGCCCGGTCGGCCAGCCGCCGCAGCGCGGCGGGCGCGCTCAGGCTGTTGGGATAGCGCTTCACGACGGCCGCGAGGTCGGGCTCGCCGCCGCGTTCGAGCGCCGCCGCGGCCTGGCGGTCGAATGCCTCGTAGGGCTGGCGGCCCGCCGCGCGCAACAGGGCGTCGAGCGCCGCGCGCGCGGCCTCCCAGGACGCCTCGCCCGGCTCGCCGGCGGCCAGAACCTCCTGGCACGCCGCCGCCTCGCGGTCCCAGCGGCGCAGGCGGTGCGCGAGCGCGGCGGCTCGGAGGAGCAAGGCCGCCCGCTCGGACCCGGGCGGCAGGTGCACGAGCGCGGCCTCGCAGCTTTCGAGGGCCGGGGCGAGGCGTCCCGCCGCCTCGTGGCGGGCCGCCATTTCGCCGTGGCAAGCGGCCAGCCTCCGCTGCGCGTCCGCGAGCACGGCGGCGTCCACAGAGCCCGGCCTGCGTGCTGCCGCTTCCACGACCCGGGAGAGGGCCTGGATCGCCGCGGGCGCGTCGCCCGCCCACTGCTGCTCTTGGCCCAGCGCGTAGCACGCGAGGGGTTCGCCGGGGTCCGCGGCGAGCTGCCGCTCGATGGCGGCCAGGCGATTCAGCGGGGCGAACACGCTGAGGCTGTACGGGGTCGCCACGAAGAGCTTGCCCGCGGCGACGAGCAGATCGCGGGAGAGCGGGTCGCCCCCCTGCCCCGCCGAAGCCGCGAGATCGCCGCGGCGGATCTGGGCCAGCTCGCCCCCGGTCGCGCAGTCGAGGAACACGATGCCGCCCGCCACCGCCACGTGCAGGACGCGCCCGGCGACGATGGGTCGCCCGGCGGCCGACGACGGGAGCGGCACCTGCCACTCGACCTCTCCGCGCGGCCCGAGGCAGGCGGCGTCGGCGCCGACCACATAGACGCGCCCCCCGCGCGCTCCGGCCACGTAGCGGTGGTCGCCGCGCTCGCTCCGCCAGAGGAGCCGGCCCGTATCGGCGTCCATCGCGTAGAGATAGTCGGAATCGGGCGGCGTGACGTAGGCCACGCCGTCGGCCACCTGCGGGGTCCAGCTCCGCCAGCCGTCGTGCCGGTACCAGCGCCAACCGGCGCGGCGGCTCGCCACCTGGTCGTAGCGCGAGAGCCAGCGGAGGGCGCCCGAGGCGGTCTCGACGCCCGCCACGATGCCGCCGCCCGAGCAGGCGATCGCCAGGCCGCGCGACTCGGCGGCCATGCCCTCGAACCACGGCTCGTAGCGGCCGAAGCGAAAGAGCGGGTCCGACGGCCTGGCCGCGATGAACGTGCGCCAGAGCAGCCCGCCGTCGTCCGCCCGCAGGCCGCACAGGTAGAAGTCGTCGCCGCCGGCCCCGCCGCGCACCCCGACGATCAGGCGCTCGCCCAACGGGAGCGGGGCCGACACGAACCACCCCCCGGCCGCGCGGTCGGCGGGGAGCAGGCTGAGCGCCGAACACCGCCACCGCGGCGCGCCCGTGCGGGCGTCGAGCGCGACCAGGTCGCCGCCGACCCCGGCCTCGCCCCGCGCGGCCACCACCTGCATCGGGATCGAGCAGAAGACCTGAAGGCCCGATGCCGAGCAGGACCACGCCCCCGAGTAGGAGCCGGGGATCATGAACGGCCCGCCGCCCCGCCAGTCGCGCGGATCGCCCAGCCATGGCCACTCCCAGCGCAGCTTGCCGGTGGCCGCCTCGCGCGCCACCACGCCGCTCCGCGTCGGGTAGACGGCCACGCCGTTCGAGACGATCGGCAGGACGCGCACCGACGGCTCCGGGGCCGTCCCCTCGCCGTCCACGAACAGCCGGGCGCGCGGCTCTGCCGCCGCGCGCGACGCCTCGCGAGGCTGGACCACGTCGGCCCACAGCAGCATTCCCGGGCGGATCGCGGAGGGCGGCACGCGCGATTGGGCCGCGTCGCCGCCCGTCACGGGCCACTCGCCGTCCTCCTCCGCCCGCGGCGGCCGCGCGGCCAGCGCGCCCGCGAGCGACGCCAGGTCGGTGGCCTGGCCCGCGATGGCCAGCTTCGCGTCCGGCCCGAGCCGCTCGGCGGCGGCCCGGAGCAGAGCCGCCGCCGCGCCCGATGCCTGCAATTGCGCGAGGCACACGGCCAGCTTCGCGGCCAGCGGCGCCGGGGCCACGTCGCTGTCGGGGCAGAGGGCCAGGAGGCGGCGCCAGGCGCGCAGCGCGCGCCCGGGTTCCCCGCGCGCCAGCCAGGCCGTGGCCAGGCGATCCAGCGCGTTGTCGCCGCTCGAACTCAACAGGAACCGCGCGGCCACGGCCGCCACGCCCGCCAGGTCGCCGTGCTCCACGGCAGCGGCGTACTGGCTCTGCGCCAGGCGGTCCACCTGCTGGCGGTACGCCGCAAGGCCCTCGGGCGGAAAGCCGGCGAGCCGCTCCTCCACGTGCTCGCGGATGGGGACGTAGAGACGCGGGCTGGGGTGGCAGAGCGCCTCGGGCGCCTCGTCGAGGAGGCGCTGGTAGAGATCGGCGGCTCGGCGCCAGTGGCGGTCCTGCTCGGCCCGCAATGCCTCATCCAACACCGCCACGGCTCGCGCCGTGGCCGAGTAGTCCACCGTCACGTCGCCGGCCGGCTCCGGCTGCGGCGTCGCGCGGGGCACGCCGCCCAAGGCGGCCTCGAGGCACTCGCGCACCTCTCGCAAGCCATGCGAGGCGGACGGCGCGCCCTCGGGCGCCGCGGCCGCGAGTAGACCGCCGATCAGCAGAACCGCAATGAGATGAGGAAGCCGCATGAAGCCGCTCGGCGCGGAGTGGGACAGGCATCGCCGCTATGCCCATCTTAGGCCGCCGGACGCGGGGAGTCAAGGCGCGGCCTGCCCGGGGCGCGGGCAGGAACCGTGGGTGATTTCCGCCGTCCCCCCGACAACGGGCATGGGTCCGCCGCGCCGGATGGGACTGATCTAGCGTGACGGTTCCCCCGTGCGCGTGAGGGGAATGCTGCTGACTCCGATCGGATTTCCCGCGGCGTCGAGCAGTTCCACCTTCGCCTCGTGCTGGCCTGGGGCGAGCTTCGAGGGGTCGAAGACGACCTGACACTGCCGCAGGCTGGCGGGGGCGAGGAGGAGCATGCCCTCCGGCGTCGGCGGCGCCACATCCGCGCGCACCTCGAAGGGCGCAGTCAACCGGCTCTGGCCCAGCGTGAAACGCACGCTGGCGGGCGACACGGTCTTCGCCACGGTGATCGTTGCGAAGCCGGCGCGGTCCTGGCCGTCGTAGGCCGCCTGGTCGAGCGACACCGTGAGCGGCTGGGGGATGACCTCGCGGAGGCTCAGGTCGTCCACCCACACGGTGCCCGGCCCCTGCACCCAAATGGCGAGGTACTTGGGGACGGCGGGGAAGTTCATCTCCACCCGGGCCCAGAGGCGGGTCCAGCCGTCGGCGGCCTGCTTGTCCTGGCCCTCGCGGGTCGCGCGGGCGGCGCCTTCGGGCAAGGCGATGCGGATGCTGGGCGGCACGGAGCGGCCCTTCCACTTCGCCCAGGCTGAGAACTCGTAGATGCGGTCCGCTGCGAGCGAGAGGCTCAACCCGCCGCCTGCCCACGACGGCCACACGAGCACGGTGGTGGCTTGCGTGCTGCTGTCGGCGGGGATTTCGATGCGGGCCGACTGCTTGCCGCCGTGGCGCTCGGCCGTGTCGAGGGCGCCCGTGCCCTTGCTGTTCCACGGCTGCACCTGCCAGGGTTTCATCGCCGCCTCGAAATCCGAGGGGGGGAGCAGTTCGCTCCCATACTTGATCTCCTCCTGCCCCACGGCGGCCCACTCGAAGTCGAACGGCGAGACGGGCGGGACGGGCGGCCGGACCTCGGAGCGCAACAGAGGCAGCAGCGTCGTGATGTGGCCGGCGACCCTGCGGCGCCACTTGCGAAGCGTCGAAGGGTGCGGCGGCGAGGTGCGCTCACCGCCGGCGAGCGCCTGGAAGCGCCAGTTGATCTGGCCGAGGGTCGCAGCGAGGGACTTCTCCGCGGCCTTCAGCGCGTCGCTCGTCGGCGTCGCGCTCGACTCCCTTGCGAGAGAGCAGAGCTGGCGGAGGAGATGGGCATAGCGGTAGTCGTCCACGCCCTCGCGGACGGCTTCCCAGTAGAGCGTGGGGAGCGGGCCGTCGGAGGCGGGGTAGACGTAGCCCTCGTCGTCCTGGCGCAGGCCCTTGAGGCCGCCGTCGCCGAAGCGGTAGACCCATTGGGCGATCTGGCTCGCGCCCGTCTTGAGGCCGTAGAAGCCGAAGAAATAGCGGGGGCCGGCCAGCGTGTGGCCGGCGCCGTTGTAGATGCCGTAGGGCTTCTTGCGGGCGACCAGCGCCGCGGCGATCTCGGGCGTGAAGCGGTTAGTGCTCAGGAAGTCCACCACATCCGAGAGCTTGCCGATCTCGTCGTTGCCCATGGCGATGCCGCCGCCGATGTCGGTCCAGGTCGTGATGTCGGGGTAGCGTTTCTTCACGAAGCCGTAGTAGTAGACCGCCTCGTCGAGCAGGTTGTGGGCGCCGGCCTCATCCATCAGGTAGGCGCGCAGCGGCGGCCAGCCCCCGGCCTTCGCCTCCTCGCGGATCACGTCAATCGCCTTGCACAGGTCGTCGTCTATCTTCTTGCTGTGCGGCCAGTGGACGAACCAGTTCTTGTCCTTGTCCCAGTAGTAGGCGATCTGGTGGCCGACTTCGAATGTGAGGGGGAACTGCCATTGGCCGAAGACCTTGGTGGCGGCGGCCATCATGCGCTTGCAGCGGGCGCGGGTGGCCGCCACGTCGTCGTCGCCGAAGTTCTGGTCGCGAGTCACGATTTCGGCTCCGATGGGGGTCTCGAAGGCGTTCAGCCCGTGCTCCCGCATGTCGGTGAGTTCCTTGACGAGCATCGCATCGTCGTCGGCCGGGCGCGGGTAGAACATCGCCATCTCGACCGGCGCCGGCGGGAGCGTGAAGGGGAGCACGTGGAGCGAGAGCCGGAGCTGCGTCGCCTCGCGGCCCTCGGCCTTGAGCGTGATCGTGCCGCGGTAGAGGCCGCCTTGCGCGCCGTCGGGCACTTTGAGGGTGAGCCACACCTGGGCCGTGGCACCCTTGGGGACGTCGAACGTAGGCCGCTTCTCGAGGAGATAGGGCGCCAGCCGGCAGGTCTTGGCCTTGGCGTCCACCGGCACGCGGAGGCAGCGGACCAGGCGCACGTCCACGTGGTCGGCGGGAACCGGCTCGTGGCCGTCGCTGCGCAGTTCGGAGACCTGGACACTCACCCCCTTGAGCGGTTCGAGCGCGTGGAGGGCGAACGAGAGCGGTTCGTATTCGCCCCGGGCGGCGGCCGCCTCCAGTTCCGTGGTGCGCTCGGAGGGGAACGGCGGAGAGGCGGGGGAGACGGGCAGCAGCGGGTCGCGGGCGAAGACAACGTAGCCGCGGCGGGCCTCGTCGGCGGTCGGGGGCAGCGCAACGGGGCCGGTGGGCTCGGGGGGCAGCTCGGTCCAGCCTTTCGGCGCAGGCGGCAGGTCAGGTGCGACTGTGCCCCACACTCGGAACTGCTCGGGCGGCTCGGCCCACACGCCGTGGGCCGCGGCGGCCAGCATCGCGGCCGCAACCAGTGGAATGGGGCTATGTGCTCTTGGCATCTCAGGTCTCCTTCATCCTTCGTTCCCCACACAATGCCGGGAGGGCGGCGGCAAATCAAGCGCGAACGCGCGGGCGGGTGTGGGCCGGAACTGTAGGCAGGGTGATTGTCTCTGGAGCCTGAAGGGCTCGCATGGGATAGCCCAGGGCTACGCCCTGATCTTCGCCCACATGTCAGGGCCTTGTAGCCCGCGAACGCGGGCGACCGGGCCGTAGCCCAGGGCGACC
>DAOOIT010000099.1 GCA_035384565.1 Planctomycetota bacterium
CGGCCCCGCGTTGCCCAATCGCGGCCGCGTCGGGATCGCCAAACCCTGATGAGCCAGTTTTTTTCGCCTCGTGGCCCAGGTTTTTTTTCAGGCCTGCTCCGGCCGCCAGCGCGCCGGCCCCGACACGGTGCGTTCCAGCGGGGAGGGGGCGGCGCCGCGGTCGCGCCAGCGGGGCAGGCGCGTGAGGGGGAGGGCGGTCTCGTCTTGGCATCAGACGGCGGCAGTCCTCCCTGGAAACCCCGCTGATGGTGTGGGCGCCAAACGATCCCTCAACCTGTTGAGGTGCAGGACGGCAGATGTTGCCGACGAATCCACGGTTCGCAGTATCCTGGACGGCAGACGTATCGGTCCTCACAGAAGACCAAGGTGGACCCTGCTCTGCGACGCTTCGCAACCCCTCGCGGCCTCGTGGGGGGTGGGGAGAGGTCGAAGATTTAATCTATGCGGACCGACTTCGACTTGACAGACGCGGGCAGATAGCGTATTTGTATTATAGCGTGGTGTCCTTGGCGGGGGCGGCCACGCGGGCGGCGGGTAATCCAACATGACGAAGGCTCACAGAAGCGGCGGGCATTCCGCCTGGGCGGTCGCGGTAGCGGTCTGCCTGGCGCTGCTGGCGCTCTGCCCTCCGACGGCTGCCGGCAAGTCCCTTTACGTCATTAAAGATCTGAACGACGACGGCCCTGTGCAAGCCTACGACATCGGGCTCACGCCGGGGTCCCCGGTGCTCCAGCGCGAGTCCGGCCCCATCGGTTTTGGGCCGGTGGGCATGGCGGTGGACGATGCCTCGGGCACCCTCTTCATCACCATCGAGGGCAAGGGCGCTGTGTGGCTGATGGACGCGGTTACGCTGCGGATGCTGGGCAGCGTGGCCACGCCCGGCGCCTGCAATCTCGCGGGCGTGGCGTTCGACTCGGCGACGCAGCAGCTCTATGCCGTGGACCGCAACAGCAACCAGCTCTACGTCTACACCTGGGACGCGATGTACCGGGTGCTCGCCTACTACCAGACGGTCGCCCTGCCCGAGGTGTCGGGCGCGATGGGCCTTGCGTGGGACGAGGCGAACGGCCTGCTCCTGGTGGCCGATGCCACCACGACGGTCGTGCGCGGCTTCTACCCCGGCGACTGGACCGAGGCCTGCCGCTTCTCGATCACCCAGAAGCCGATGGGCATCGCGATAGACCGCGTGCGGCGTCTCGTCTACACGGGCAACGCCCTCATCGCCAAGGGGCAACCCGCGCTGCTGAGCCAGTACGACCTGAACACAGGCTCCGAGAGAGTCTTCAACCTGCGCACCCTGCCCGGGCTCGATGCCCCGTCCGATTGCGTCGTGGGCCTGGCCGTGGACACTGGGACGGGTTGCGTCTACATCACCACGGGGAATCAGATCTCGGGCGGCACCAGTTGCCTGATGGTCTTCGATACCTCGCTCAATCTGCTCTACACGAGCCCGAGGCTCGGCAATCCGACGGGCCTGTGCATCCCGAACAACGGCCTGGCCTACAACCCTCTGCGTCTCGCCAACAACGACGGCGTGCCTCCGGGCGGCTTCGTGCTGCCCGGCGGGCAGATCACCTATACGCTTTCTTACGACAACCTCACGGGCGCGTCGCCCGTGAACAACGTGGTCCTCACCGACGCCTTGTCGCCCGGGACGGCCTTCCTCTCGGCCTCGGGAGGCGGCACGTACGATCCGGCCACGCACACGGTGACCTGGAGCCTCGGGCAGTTGCCGGCCGGCGCCCCGCGCGCCTCGCAGACCGTGCTCGTCAGGGTCACGGCCTCGGGGGGAGCGTTGCTCCGCAACCGCGGCCAGATCACGAGCACCGAGACGGGGCCCGCCTTCGCCACCGCCCTCACGCCCGTGGGCGGCAACGACATGGCCCCTGTCGCCATTGCAGGCGCCGACCAGCGCGTCGAGCAGACCTCGGCGGCCGGCGCGTCCGTCACGCTGGACGCCTCGGGCTCGTACGACCCCGAGGGCGAGCACCTCACCTACCTGTGGTCCTGGGCTGGCGGCAACGAGACGGGGCCCCACGTCACCCGCACGTTCCCGCTGGGGACCACTGCGGTGACCCTCGTCGTCAACGACGGCACGAGCACCTCGGAGCCGGACATCGTGACGGTGACCGTGGCGGACACCACGCCGCCCCGCCTCACGGCCCCCGCCGACGTGACGGCCGAGCAGACCAGCTACAGCGGCACGCCGGTAGTGTTGGGTACGCCGGTGGTCGCCGATGAATGCGACGCGGCGGTTCGGGTCACCAACAACGCGCCGGCCGTGTTCCCGCTCGGGGTGACGACCGTAACGTGGACAGCCGCCGACGCCAGCGGCAACGTGGCCACGGCCACCCAGAAGGTCACCATCGTGGACACCACGCCGCCCACGATCACCAGCGCCTGGGCCACGCCGAACGTCCTCTGGCCCGTCAACCACGAGATGATCCCGATCACCATCGGCCTGTTGATGAGAGACCTCTGCGACGCGGCCCCCACCTGGAAGATCGAGAGCGTGGCCAGCAATGAGGCCCTGAACGGCAAGAGCGACGGCAACACGCCCGCAGATTGGGAGATCATCGGCGACCACACCCTCAAGCTCCGCGCCGAGCGGTCCGGCAGCAGCAAGACTGATCGCGTCTACACCATCACCCTCCGCGCCACCGACGCCAGCGGCAACTCCTCCACAACGGCCGTCACCGTCACCGTCCCGCACGATCAGGGCGGCTGCAGCGGCAAGAAGTGACCCCGACAAGGCCTGACGCCGCCGCTCCAGACCCGGGGAGACATGCGCGCGCCTGGCGCGGTTGACGCTCCCAGCCCCCGGCGCTATCCTGACCATTGCAACGTCGGGAGTCCGGTGCTGTCCTGTGGAGGAGAGGCGCATGAATTGCGCGCGCGCAGCGGCGAGACGTGGCAGCGGCCGCCCTGTTGCCCTCACCCTTGCGGTCATCGCGGCCACGGCCGTTGTCGTGGCTGGCTACGCGCTCCTGACGCGCGGACCCGCCGCGAAGCCCAACGCCGGCCCGCCGATCGCGGAACCGGATAGCAGGCAACCCACTCCTCTGCCACCCGCCGAGATCAAGGGGGCCACCAGCACACGGGTCGCGCCGCCGGCACGCCCCGACTTCGCGGCCGGCGCGTTCTTCTGGGACGACTTCGCGGCGGCGGACCCCTTCGCCGGCGGCCAGTGGGTGGCCACTCGCGACGGCGATTTCGCGGAGGCCACGACCGACATCGTTGGAGGCCGCCTCCGCGTCCGCGTGGGCACCATCGGCACCCGCGACGACACGGTGAAGCATCTCGGCATCCGCTCGGCCAAGGCCGTGGTGGACTTCTCCAGCCCTGTCGAGGTGGCCGCCGAGATCGACTGGAACAACCAGGCCAACGGCTGCTATCTGGAGGCGAGCCTCTTCCTCTGCCCGACCTCCACCGACGCCACGGCCGCCCAGGAGAAGGACTGGCTGAGGTTCGAGTACGTGGGCGTGCCCCCGGGCAGGAATGCCCGCGCCTGCCTCTCGCGGCGGAGCGCCGGCAACCTGCGCTTCCTCTACACGGAGGGCTGGCCGCAGCCGGACCCCAAGGACCGCGTCGGCCGCCCCATCGGCCGCCAGAACGTGCGCCTTCGCCTCGACCGCCAGAACATCGAGATCATCGAGAACGGCAAGACCCTCTGGGGGCCGGAGCCGCACGGCTGCGACTTCGCGCAGGCGTTCCTCTACCTCGACGTCTGCTCGCACAGCAACTACCCGCCGCGCGAGCTGTTCTTCGACAACGTCGTCGTGCGCCCCGCGCCGCGGGCGCAGTAGGCGCGGCGTCTCTGCCTCGCGGAGGCGCAAGGCCCCGCCCGCGAAACACGCGAAAGGGCGCGGAAGTGAATCGCCGGATGAGAGACAGGAGAACCGCATGAAGTGGCAGGCAGGGCTCTGGACCGGGCTATTGGCCGCGGCGCTGGCCGCGGAGGCCCTGGCGGGCGACATCGAACTCATCCCGCCCAAGCTCTTCAGCGCCCGCGGAGGGCTGGGCAACCTGTTCGCGAGACTCGAGGCGGGCCGCCCAGTGACCATCGCCTACTTCGGCGGCAGCATCACGGCGGCCAATGGCTGGCGCCCCAAGACCCTCCAGTGGTTCCAGGCCACCTGGCCCAAGGCCCGGATCACCGAGGTCAACGCCGCCATCGGCGGCACAGGGTCCGACCTCGGCGTCTTCCGCTGCGGGCAGGACGTGTTGGCGCACAAGCCTGATTTCGTCTTCGTCGAGTTCGCGGTCAACGACGGCGGCGCCGCACCCGAGTCCATTTTCCGCACCCTCGAGGGCATCGTGCGCCAGGTCTGGCGGGCGAACCCCGAGACCGACATCTGCTTCGTCTATACGATCCACAAGGGCTTCCTCCCCGACTACGAGAAAGGCTTCTGCAACCGCTCGACCACGGCGCACGAGAAGGTGGCCGACCACTACGGCATCCCCTCGATCAACATGGCCCTGCGAGTGGCCGAGCTGCACAAGGCGGGCAAGCTCATCTTCCCCTTCCCGCCTAAGGACACGCCGCCCGAGGGCAAGATGGTCTTCGCCCACGACGAGTGCCACCCCACCGACGCGGGCCACGCGCTGTTCACCCAGGTGATCGCCGAGGCGCTGCGGGAGATTCAAAAGGCATCGAAGCCAGGCCCCCATGCGCTGCCCGAGCCGCTGCGGGCCGACAACTGGGAGAACGCCAAGCTCGTGCCCATCGAGCCCTCGATGCTCACGCCCGGCTGGAAGAAACTCCCGGCCGACCAGGGCCTCGGCAAGGCATTCGGCAACCGCCTGCCCGCGATCTGGGAAGCGACCCAGCCCGGCGAGAAGCTCTCCTTCCGCTTCAAGGGCACCCTCGCGCGGCTCTACGACCTCGTCGGTCCCGACGGCGGCAAGGCGATCTGCACCGTGGACGGCAAGGTCACTCGCACAGTGCCCCGCTTCGATATGTACTGCTCCTACCACCGCCTGGCCACCCTCGGCATCGCCGAGGGACTCGAGGACAAGGAGCACTCGGTCGCCGTCGAAGTCTCGCCCGAGCAGCCCGACCGCGAGCCCGTGCTCAAGCAGGTGCGCGACCAGAAAGGCTTCGACCCCAAACGATATGATGGCACCGTGCTGAGGGTTGGCTACATCATGCTGCTCGGGGACTTGGTGAAGGAATGATGCGTGATGCGTGAAACGTGAGAAGAGGTGAAGGGGACTGGGCTTTCCTGGCTTCTCACGCACCACGCATCACGCCTGGAGGCGCAGATGCCCAAGCCAACCGACATTCAGCCCATCGGCTGTTCGCTTTTCTTCCTCCCCGTCCAGACCCGCGTCCCCCTCAAGTTCGGGCCGGAGACGCTCACCCACGTCACCTGCGCCCGTGTGCGGCTGCGCGTGAGCGATGCCGCCGGCCACGTGGCCGACGGCTGGGGCGAAACGCCCCTGAGCGTCCAGTGGGCCTGGCCCAGCAGCCTCTCCTACGAAGACCGCCACGAGGCGATGAAGGCCCTCTGCGTCGCCCTCACCAAGGCCTGGGCCAGCTTCGACGAGTGCGGCCACCCCATCGAGACCGGCCACGCATTCCTCGAATCCGAGCTGCCCAATCTCCTCAAGGCCGCCAATCAGAATCGCAGCGAGGCCATGCCCTGGCTGGCCGCGCTCATCTGCGCCTCGGCCTTCGACATCGCTCTCCACGACGCCTACGGCCATCTCCTCGGTCTGCCGACGTATCGCGCCTACACGCCCGAATTCATGGGCCGCGACCTCGCCGCTTATCTCGAGACGGCGTCAGCCCAGACCGGTCGGACCAGTCCGACAAGTCTGACTTGTCCGACTGGCCCCACTTTCCTCGGCCGCTTCCCCGCCGACTTCTTCGTGCCCCAGCCCCCCACGCGCTTGCCCGCCTGGCACCTGGTGGGCGGCAAAGACCTGCTCTCACCCGACGAACTGACCGGCTCCGAGCCGAACGACGGCTACCCCGTGCTCCTGCCCGACTGGATTCGCCGCGATGGCCTGAAGTGCCTCAAGGTGAAACTCCGCGGCAACGACGCCGCGTGGGACTACGACCGCCTCGTCCGCGTAGGCCGCCTCGCCATCGAGGGCGGCGCCCTGTGGCTCACCGCCGACTTCAATTGCACCGTCACCGACCCCGCCTACGTCACCGACATCCTCGACCGCCTTGCCCTCGACCAGCCCCGCGTCTGGCAGATGATCCTCTACGTCGAGCAGCCCTTCCCCTACGACATCGAGCGGCACCCGATTGACGTCCACAGCGTCTCGGCCCGCAAACCGCTGTTCATGGACGAGAGCGCGCACGACTGGCGGCTCGTGCGCCTCGGCCGCGAGCTGGGCTGGACCGGCGTCGCCCTCAAGACCTGCAAGACCCAGACCGGCGCCCTGCTGACCCTGTGCTGGGCGAAGGCCCACGGCATGACGCTCATGGTCCAGGACCTCACGAACCCCATGCTCGCGCAGATTCCCCATTGCCTGCTCGCCGCCCACGCGGGCACGATCATGGGCGTGGAGACCAACGCCATGCAGTTCTACCCCGACGCCTCGCGGCCCGAGGAGGCGGTGCACCCAGGCCTCTATCGCCGGCGCGACGGCTGCGTGGACCTCTCGACCCTCGGTGGCTCCGGCTTTGGCTACCGCTTGGCCGAGATTCGCCGCGAGCTGCCCGAGCCCGCCGCAAGCGAAGGCGGCTGACCCGCGAAACACGCGAAAGGACGCGAGAGGGAATGGCAGAGAAGAACCGCCGGGAGTTCCTCCGAGCCGTGGGCCAGGCGGCTGCGTTGGGCGCGCTGGCACCCGTGGGCCACGCACAGCCCACGGACCGCAAGCCCAATATCGTCCTCCTCTACGCCGACGACATGGGCATCGGCGACGTGGGGTGCTATGGCTGCAAGGACATCAAGACGCCGCACCTCGACGCGCTGGCGGCGTCGGGCGCGCGGCTCACGAACTACTATTCCGCCGCACCTGTCTGCTCCCCCTCGCGGGCCGCGCTCCTCACCGGCCTCTCGCCCCAGCGCGCCGGCGTGCCCGCCAACGTGCGGACGGGCAACGACGTCGTCGGCCTGCCCGGCGACCGCGTGACCATCGCCGAGGTGCTGAAGACCCAGGGCTACGCGACCGCGCTCTTCGGCAAGTGGCACCTCGGCACCGCCCCCGAATCGCTCCCCACGGGCCAGGGCTTCGACGAATACTTCGGCCACCACTACGGCTGCATCAGCTACTACTCCCACATCTTCTCCTGGGACCCCAAGCTCGGCCCCGTCCACGACCTCTGGCGCAACGGCCGCGAGGTCCACGAGGACGGCCAGTACATGACCGACCTCATCACCCGCGAGGCGCTGCGTTTTATCGGCGAGAAGCGCGACAAGCCGTTCTTCCTCTACCTGCCCTACAACGCGCCGCACTACCCGATGGAAGCGCCCGAGAAGTGGTTGAGAATGTACGAGGGCCTGGAGCCGAACCGCCGGCCCTATGCCGCGATGGTGAGCTGCATGGACGACTCGATCGGCCAGATCGTGGCGAGGCTCCGCGAGCTGGGCCTGCTCGACGACACGCTCATCCTCTTCGCCAGCGACAACGGCCCGTCGGACGAGGTGCGCACGAAGCTCGACCCCAAAGGCCCGCAGCCCGGCTCCAGTGGCGGGTTCCGTGGCGGCAAGTTCAGCCTCCTCGAGGGCGGCATCCGCATGCCCTGCATCGCCTCGTGGCCGGGGCGCATTGACCCGGGCACCGTCTACGACACGCCGGCCATCGCCATGGACGTGCTGCCCACCGTCGCGGCCGCCGCGGGCGCCAAGTGCCCCGACGGCCTTGAGGGCATCAACCACCTCGCCGAAGGCGAGAGGGACAGAGAGCGGGTGCTCTTCTGGGAGAGCGGCGGCCAGCGCGCCGTCCGCCGCGGCACCTGGAAGCTCTACGTGCCCCAGAAGGGCCAGCCCCAGCTCTACGACCTCGCCGCCGACCCCGGCGAGGCCAAGGACCTCGCGGCCGACAAGCCCGACCGCGTCAAGGAACTCCTTGCCCTCCACGACGCCTGGCGCGGGGCCGTGAGGTGAACGGGCCGGACAGGGTAGCGGAGAGGTGCCGCTTGCACTGGAATCTGCCTCTCCGCGGCGCTATAATCCGTGGGGAGAGCAAAGGAGCGCGCGGTGACATATAAGGGGCACGTGAAGAACGGCCTGGTGGTGCTCGACGAGCCGGCAAGCCTGCGCGAGGGCGAGCGGGTCAGCGTGCGCCCCCTGCGCCGACGCCGCAGGCCAGAGCCTCAAGACGAACAGGCGCCGACTCTCTATGACGAACTGAAGCCCGTGATCGGCAAGGCCAAAGGGCTGCCGGCGGATGCCGCGCGCAACCACGACCATTACCTCTATGGCATGCCGCGCCGATGAGAGTCGCCTTCGCGGACAGCGCCTTCTACCGCGCCGCCGCCAACCCACGTGACGAACTGCACCCTGCGGCCACCACGCTTGCTCGGGGTTTCCGGGGCAGGCGCGTGACCACGGACTTCGTGCTCATCGAGCTAGGGAACTTCCTCGCCCGAACGGACGACAGGTCCCTGTTCCTCAACCTGCTGGACACGCTCCGCGCGAGTCGCCATACCGAGATCGTGCCCGCCAGTCGTGCTCTCATGGATGCCGGCCTTGCGCTGTACCGCCGACGCCTGGACAAGGACTGGTCGCTCACGGACTGCATTTCGTCCGTCGTGATGGGGGAGCGGGGCATCAGGGAAGCGCTGACGGCAGACCATCACTTCGAGCAGGCCGGCTTCGTGGCGCTCCTGAAGTAAGGCGCGGCAGCGAGTGCCAGGACGCCCACCTTCGCTCCGCAAGCGAACGCGAGAGGGGACCGCTATGAGGGCACTGGCTGCTCTCGTCCTGCTGTGCACGCCGGCCCTGGCGGCAGAGCCGGTTGCCAAACCCGCCTTGAACGCCGACCCCGGCGGCAAGGTGGGCGAGAGGCCCTATGAGATGGTCTGGGCCGACCGCAAGCCCGAACATCCCGAGACCCTGGACTTCGAGGACCTGACGGGCTGGACGGCGGTCGGCTTCCTCGGCTGCACCGCGGAACTCGTCCGCTCGCGCGAGGAGCTGATGTACGGCACCTACACGGGCAAGGTGACGTACACGGGGAAGACGGGCGCGAGCTACTTCGAGCTGAGGCCGCCTCAGCCCGTGCCCATTGCCGGCGAGCCGACGGCTTGCCAACTGTGGGTGCGGGGGAACAACTGGGGCTGGCACCCCAAGCCCCAAACCGCCCGGACGAATGTCTATGCCATCGTCCGCGACGCTCAGGGCGAGCACTTCGCCATCAGCCTCGGCCACGTGAACTTCGACTACTGGTTCCTCCTGCACGCGGCATTCGTCTCGCCCACGGGCCAGCTCACTGGCCGCATCCACAAGGAAGGCCAGGGCGACGGGAAGATTGACTACCCGCTCAGCTTCGTGGCCCTCCGCGTGACCAATTGCGCCGACGAGAAGCCGGCCAGGCTCTCCTTCGATTCGCTCCAGTTCTACCGGCCCGACTACAAGCCGCTCTCCGAGCCGAAGCTGCCGCCGAAGGACGTGCCGTGGCCCACCACCCCCGAGACCATCACGCCAACCCCCCAGGAGCGCGTGAGCAACAAGTTCAGCCAGGAAGGCCCCGCCCGCGTCTTCACCGCGCGGGGCCGCCGCGACAGGATTCGTTGGACCTATCTGCCCAAGACAGGCACCCTCGACGATCTGACGGTGGAGATCAACGGCAAGCAGTTCCAGCCGTGCGTTGGCGGAGGCCCGGTCTTCGAGCTCGGCGGCCGCGAGTGGAAGCCCGGCGACGAAGGGCTCAAGCAAGGCTGCGTCGGTCTCGAGCAGTACGGCGACGGGACGGTCCTGGTTCACTGCTCGGCGCAAGTCGGCGCGGAGGAGGTCGCCTACTCGTACCATTTGCGGGCGATCGGCAAGTCGCTCCAGGTGACGGCCCGGTGCTCCGAGCCGAAGGTTACGGCCTTCCGCATCGGGCGAACGAAGGGCACGCCGAACGCCGACCTCTTCACCGTGCCCTACCTCAACATCGAGAGCGGCCCGCACTTCATCCACTGGGACGGCGTCTTCCTCTCGGCGCTTCTCGACTGGTATAACTCCGACGCCTCAACGCTTGAGGCGGCCAGCGGCAACCCGGCGCCGGGCGAGTACGTCTACAACGGCGGCTCGCGCTACCTGCCGAAGACCGACGGCGCCCGCAACCCGCTCCGCGAACGGCTCATCCTCACCGTGGCGAGCGACTTCGCCGAGGTGCTGCCCAACCTGCCGCACCCGAAGAACCCGAACGCGCCTCTGGCGACGAGCTCCATCTGGCGAAACGTGGGCGAGCCGGTGCCTGACCTCCTCAAGCGGCTGAAGGCGCACGGCGTCGAGCGCTTCATCTGCCCCCTCCACGAGGTCGGCTGGCGCGACGCCGGCGAATCCTTCACCTTCCGCCTCCGCTGCGCGCCCCGCATCGGCGACGAGAAGATGATCGAGTACGGCAAGTGGGTCCACAGCCTCGGCTACCGCTTCGGCCTCTACGCCAACTACACCGACTACGCGCCCGTCAACGAACACTGGCGCGAGGACCGCGTGTGCCTGGACTCGGACGGCAACTGGCGCGGCGCCTGGCCCCGCTGCGTCGCCCCCAAGCCGACCTGGGCCTGGCAGGCCGAGGCCGACCTCGCCCCCAAGATCGCCGCCAAGTTCGGCGCTACCACCTGCTACAGCGACGTCCACACCGCTATCGCCCCCTGGCACCGCACCGACTACGACGCCCGCGTGCCCGGCGCCGCCATGTTCCGCACCATTTGGGACTGCTATGCCCACATCCTCTGGAACGACTGCAAGGCATACGGCGGCCCGGTCTTCAGCGAGGGCAATATGCAGTGGATGTATGCCGGCCTCATCAGCGGCAACTACGGCCAGATGGGCTGGGCCGGCCCCGAACGCTGGAAGCGGCCGCCGCTGGTGGACTTCGATCTCCTGAAGATGCACCCGCTCCAGTGCGACTTCGGCATGGGCTCGCCCGACATGTTCTACCCGTCGCACGGCGGCGAGTGGGCGCGCGACCGCAGCCGCACCAGCCCGTGGCTCGACCGCTTCATCACCTCCACCCTCGCCTTCGGCCACATCGGGTTCCTGGCGATGGAGTGGGGTCTCGACGGCGGCCTGAAGAGCTTCTACATGACCAACGCCGTCCAGCAGCGCTACGCCCTCGTGCCTGTCGCCGAGATTCGCTACTTTGACGGCTCGAAGCTTCTCCCCACCTCCGACGCCATCCGCACGGGGGCCTACAAACGCGGCCAAGTGTACGTGAAGTACCAAAGCGGCCTCGAACTCTGGTGCAACCTGAGCTTCGAGCACGATTGGCAGGTGAAATGCGACGGCAAGACCTGGCTCCTGCCGCCGACCGGCCACCTGGCCTTCAAGAAGGGCGACATCCTTCAGTTTTCGGCCGTCGTGGATGGACATGATGGACAGAGGATGGACTATGTGGAGTCGCCGGATTATTTCTACGTGGACAGCCGGGACCGCTTCGGGGCAATGGGGCCTCTGGCCTGCAAGGGTGCGGCGGCTCTCAAGCCCGTAACCTGTGCCGTAACCTCCCGCAGGTTCCAGAACCTGCGGGAGGTTGGGGAGTGGTGGGCGATTCCCTGCGACAAGTGCGATGACCTGACCATTCGTCCGACGCATCTGGGGCTGGCCGCCGACGCCGCCCTCGCCGCCGAAGCCTTCGGCCTGGAAGACAAGCCCCTCGGCCCCGCCGAAGTGCGCGTGAGCAACCTCGGCCGCACGATCATGCCCGTCAAGGATGCGGCCCGCTACCACGTCCGCGTCGCCGGTACCGCTCACGCGCCCGTGCCCGACGACGGCGTCCGCAGACTCGTCCTCGGCCTCGACTACCCCGCGAGCATCGTCGTGGCGAACCTGGGCAAGGCCCCGCTGCGCGACATCTGCGTCTCTGCTGAGCGGCTCGGCTCCGGTGGCGGGGGAGCGGAAGATTCTTGTATTCTCAAGAATGTGAGAACATCACCGATCCTGCGCCGGGGTTCCGAGGGGCGCGTGGAGGCGAGCCTGCATGTGCCGGCCGATCCCAGGCCCGGCGAGCGGCTGTGGTATCGCATGCGGGTGAGCGGCCGAATGGGGGACAAGGAGGCGGAGGGCCTCGGCTGGTTCACCGGCATCGCGGCAAAGGCGGTTGACGTGGCGGCCCGCCCCGCCGACCCCGCGCCAAGTCCGATCGGAGGCCCGCAGACCCTCCTCGTAAGCCTCCGCAGCAACCTGCCGACAGAGGCCCCCGTCGCCCTCACGCCCATCAGCCCATCGCTGATTCTCAAGCCGCGCCTCGCCGAGCTACGCCTGCGGCCGGGCGAGGAGCAGAGGCTGGGCTTCCGCTACGTTGTGCCAGCCACGCCGGGCGTCCACCTGTGCGAGCTGAAGGTGCGTCATGGGGCGGGGAGCCAGCCCACCCAGGTCGAGCGACTATGGCTGCGTTTCGCGCGGGCCAAGGCCACCGTGGCGGAGCTGAGCAAGCTCACGCCCTCGCGCCTCGGAATGCAGTTCCGGGGGAAGGCCGAAGAGCCGCTGGCGGCGGAGAGCGGAGCGATCTTCCGGGCGGCAATGAATGCCGTGGGCGGGGCCGAGAAGAGCGGCTTCTTCTGCCATCCGCCCTACTCGGGCGGCGTGGGCTGCGCCTGGGGCGAGTTCGAAGCCGCGCTGCCCAACGAGCCGTGCGAGTTCGAGTCCCTCGTCGGCTTCACCGACGGCTCGACGACCGCCGACGGGTGCGTGTTCTCGCTTCAGGTCAGAGAACTCCCCGCGGGTTCCAAACCCGCGGGAGGTTGGGTGACTGTTGGCAGCTTGCAGTTCGGCGAGCTGAAGAAGTGGCAGCCGTTCCGCGCCGACCTCTCGGCGTTTCGCGGCAAGAAGGTGGCGTTGCGGCTGGTGACGGATGTCGGGCCGGCCGGTAACTCGCACAGCGACTGGGCGGCCTGGGGCGAGCCGCGTGTCGTGCTGGGAGGCGAACGCCTGGCCGTCGAGGTGCTCGACAGAGAGACCGCCCCGCTCAAGTAGCCCTGCGCGGCAGCTCGCACACGGCGACGGGGAAGGTGACGGTGAAGCGGGTGCCCCGGCCCGGCTGGCTCTCGAAGGTGATCTCGCCGTCGTGCGCCTGCACAATCTCTCGGACGATCGAGAGGCCCAGCCCCGTGCCCTCCTGGGCGAACTCGCGGGCGTTGCTCGCGCGGAAGAACTCCTCGAAGAGGTGCTCCTGGTCCTCGGGCGGGATGCCGATGCCCGTGTCGGCCACCTCGAACACCAGGCGGGACTCGTCGGCGCGGCTGGTCACGGTGACGCGCCCGCCTTCCGGCGTGTACTTGATGGCGTTGGAGACGAGGTTGACCAGCACGTCGCGGAGCCGGTCGGGCTCGGCGTAGATCTGCGCCGCGCCGGCCTCGAGGCGCACCTCGAGCGTCTGGCGCTTCTCCTCCGATTGCGGGCCGTAGAGCGCCAGCACGCGCTGGGCCATCTCGTCGAACGCCACGAGGCCGCGAACCGGCTTCTGGTCGCGCGCGTCGCGCAGGCGCGAGAGGGCCAACAGGTCGGCCAGCATGTCGAGCATCACGCGCGTGCGGTGCTCGGCCCGCTGGATGAACTCGACCCGCTTGCCCTCGCCCAGGGCGGCGTAGTTGCGCAGGAAGACGTTCAGCAGCGACTGGATGGCCGACAGAGGCGAGCGGAGCTGGTGCGCCGCCACGCGCATGAAGCGCGACTTGCGGGCCTCGAGGTCGGCCAGCCGCGCCGAGGTGGCGGCCAGCTCGGCCTGCCGCTCGCGCAGCCGGGCCACGATGGACGTGGTCATGAAGGCCGACACGAAGAGCGTGACGGCCAGCGCGCCCAGGTGGCCGAAGATGAACGGCGCGCTCTGGAAGTGGCGCTCGGCCATGTAGCCGGGCAGGTAGTAGTGCGGCACGGCCCCCCAGCGCTCCAGCAGCACGAGCGCCGCGAACAGGCCGAACGCCACCCCCGCGTGCGCATAGCTCTGCCACCGCGGCAACATCACGCTGGCGATGATCACGTGGAACACGTAGAAGATGCTCAGCGGGTTCTCCACCCCGCCCGAGAAGTGCAGCAGCACGGTCATGCACAGCAGGTCGGCCAGCACCTGCACGTTGGCGAAGCGCTCGGCGGTGCGCGCCGTCACCTCCTCCTGCGGGCGCGCGTGCAGCCGTTCGGCGTACCAGCGGAACAGCAGGTTGTAGGCGGCGAGCATGGCCCCGAGGCCGAAGAGCTGCGCCAGCGGGAGCTGAATGCCCACGAGCCACCGGGTGCCCGCGACAACGGCAAACAGCGCCGCCACGGCCAGCCACCGCAGCCGGATGAACCAGCGGCACAGGGCCAGCAGCCCCTCGCTGCGGCTCGCGAACGGCTCGAGGGACGGCACCAGCAGGCGGCGAGGCATCTCCCCTCCTTCACGTCCCGGCCCTACGGGGCGCTCGGGGGGCCGCCCCCGCTACTCGATCTCCATCGCCTCCACGGCGAACTCGTGGCCGCCGACGATGGCGTGGCGCAGGCCGCCGCACTGGGGGCAGCCGGGCTTCTCCGTGTCGGCGCCGTAGCGCGCGCCGCACTCGGCGCAGGCGAACTCCACGGGCTTCTCCACCACCTCGTACGCGGCACCCTCCAGCGGCGTGCCCTGGGCGTACTCCCGGAGGTGCTCGATGATGTGATCGGCATCGGCGCCGCTCAGTTCCCCGACGACCAGCGTCACCTTGACCACCCGCTGGCAGTCGTGCTTGGCCAGCTCAGCCTGAAGGGTGCGGAACACGGCCTCCGCGCGGCCCGATTCGTGCATGGCAACATCCCCAACTGAAGGCCTCGGCCCGGCGTCCTGCGCCTCGCCCACGATGCTACCCCAGCGCTCCCGGGCTGTCAAGCGCTTGAAGCGCCCGGCGGCCCCCGCTATAATCGCCGGCCACGTCCCGAACAGTCCCTGCAACCAGGAGGCACACCGTGTTCAAGAACCTGTGCGCGGGCGCGATCGGCGTCGGCGGCTCGACCCTCGAGGTCGCCGCCCTGGCCAGGAAGACAGGCTTCGGCGGCATGGACCTCAATGCCGGCGAGGCGGCCACGCTGCTGGAGCTGGGCGAGCTGGACACCCTGAAGCGCCTCTACGACCAGTATGGCCTGGTACCCGGCGGCTTCGGCCTGCCCGTCGAGTTCCGCCGCGACGAGGAGACCTTCCAGAAGTCCCTCGCCCCGCTGCCGCGCCTGGCCAAGGCCGCCGCCGCGATGGGCTGCTTCCGCTGCCCCACGTGGATCCTGCCCTTCTCGAACGATCTGCCCTTCGCCGAGAACTTCGAAACCCATCGCCGCCGCCTCAAGGCCTGCGCCGAAATCCTCCGGGACAGCGGCGTCTGGCTCGGCCTCGAGTTCGTCGGCCCCAAGACCATGCGCGTCGGCAAGGCGCACGAGTTCATCTGGAACATGAAGGGCATGCTCGAGCTCGCCGACGCCATCGGCACGGGCAACGTGGGCCTGCTGCTCGACTGCTGGCACTGGTACACCGCCCACGGCACCGTCGCCGACCTCCTCCAGCTCAAGCCCGAGCAGGTCGTCTACGTCCACGTCAACGACGCCCCGGCCGGCGTGGACGTGGATGCGCAGGTGGACAACGTGCGCCGCATGCCCGGCGAGACGGGCGTGATTGACATCGCCGGCTTCCTCAAAGCCCTGGCGAAGATCGGCTACGACGGCCCGATCACCGCCGAGCCGTTCGTGCCCCAGCTCAAGGAGCTTCCGCCCATCGAGGCCTGCCGCCGCACCTCCGTCGCCCTCGACAAGATTCTCAGGTCGGCCGGCCTGGCGTAGCTGACGCCCTGCCGCAGCCATGCCGATGGCACCAACGGAGAATGCCAGCCCGCGCATGGCGGGCTGGCATTCTCGCCGTTCCGGCAGGACCACAGGGGAAGGCCGGGCTGCAGTCGCACTCTGCGGCCATCTCAGCGCTACTTGATCCCCAGCCTTTCGGCCTCCTTCGGGGCCTGCTTCTTGAGCAGCTCGAAGTGAGCGTACTGCGTGAGGATGTTCACGCTGGCCGCGAGGGCCGCGGCCTCCTTCTCCTCGGCGGTCTTCGCCTTGAAACCGTTGAAGGGGCCCGTGGCAAGCTGGTGGTACTTCTTGAAGTCCTCGCTGCTCTGAAGGCCCATCAGCTTCGACGAGAGGGCCATCTCCGCCTGGGCCTTGGTCGGCGCGTCCATCGCCTCGCGCTCGCGGCCCAGCGGCACCAGCGCCTCGATGTACTTCTCCTTCATCGCCTTCAGCTTGGGTAGCGCCTCGGCGGCGGTCGCGCCGTCCATGGCCGCCACGGCGTCCTTCAGCGCACCCGCATAGCAGGCCAGCACCTTCTCTGCCCAGGCCTGGCCCGGCGGCAACGCCTTGGCAGGCGCCTTCTGCTCGGCCGGTGCCCTCTGTTCAACAACCGGTGCCTTTGCGACCTCGCCCTTTGCGGGGCCCTTCGCCGCGCCGCCCTCCTCGCCGCAGCCCCAGAGGCCCGGCCCCAGCAGCACAGCCAGCGCAATCAGCCCACACACACCCGGCCTCGTCCCATCCATCCTCACGCTCCTCTCCTTTGCGGACAGGGCTTCGCACCCGCGAGGCACCTCGCGGCCGGCCCTGCAACCCCTGGATTATAGGGCGGCGGATGCTCCCCCGCAAGCGGACACGCGAAGTGGGGTGTGGGCCGGAATTGTAGGTGGCTGCGGGAGCTCCGAAGGAGCGAAATAGG
>DAOOIT010000100.1 GCA_035384565.1 Planctomycetota bacterium
TGCCAACCCCCTGCGCCGGCCAGTCGAGGCAAGATCGCCGAACCCCGAAGAGCCCGAATTCTGGCCGCGAGCAAGGAGCGAGGAGGAGGCGATGCAGTGGAGAGCATCGTTGACGACGAGCGACACAGCTCGGGGCCATAAGTCGCGGCTTCCCTTCGGGTTGCGGCGGCAGCGGGGCGTCTGCCGCGTTGCGGCTCCTCCGCGATGGACATGGAGCAGGGAAGGCCCTCCGGCTGGCAAGCGGGACGCTTGCCGCTACGAGAGCCCCCGAGGTGTCACCGAAGCAACTGGCAGGGGATCGGGGCGAGTTGCCCAGCTCATTTCCCGGCCTTCTTGGAAGCCTTCGCCTTCCCGGTCGTCTTGGACTTATTGGCCTTCTTCAGCGCATCGAGCGCCTGCTTGACTCCGCTCTTCCTGGCCAGCTTGCAGTTCTTCAGCACGTACTTGATGACCGGGCAGTTGTCGAGCTTCTTCGAGCCGAAGGTGCCCGCCTGAGCTTCGGCCCCCACCCCCAGGGATATCGCGCCCGCCATAAGCACCGCAACGGTTCGCATTGCCTGGTCCCCCTGTGCCTGCGGCACGGTTCTGCCTTGGATGCTCTATTATAGCTCCGGAAGCTGCGCCATGCCAACGCAGGCCGATGCGCGCGGAAATGGGCGCAAACTGGCGGATTCTCCCCACGGCATAACACACTGGCATGCCTGATGTTATAGCATCCTGGACGATTTTCTGCGATCCCGGAATAGCCAAGTTCGGTGGGCATTGCCATTGCACAGCAGAGGGGAGACGCCCGCGGGGTCTAGGAGCCTGTCCAAGAATCCGCGTGGGACTGCGACGCCAGCGATTCTGGCCGCAGGCCAGGAGCACGGAGGAGGCGATGCACAACGGAGAGCATCGCTGACGACGTGCGACAACGCCTGCGGCCAGAAGTCGCGGCGTCCCTTCGGGTTGCGGCGGCAGCGGGGCGTCTGCCGCGTTGCGTCTCCTCAGCGATGCGCTCCGTAGCATCGCCTGCGGAGCCGCGCCTTGCATCCGCCCCGCTGGCGCCGGCAACGCAGCCCACGCGGATTCTTGGACAGGCTCCTAGCGCGGCTGCGGCCCGGGGTGGGACGTCGCTTGGACCTCGCGCACCCTTGTGTTGACTCATCGCCGGCCGCGTGGTATAAGGTGGACGCCGGGCCGGCAGGAGACCCTATGCAGAGAGTGGCCGTGGCGTCGCGGGCGGCGGCGTTGCTGGTTGCGGCGGGGGCCGCGGCCGGCTGCACCTCGCTCGCCGAGCGCTCGAGGAATCCCCTCCATTTCGTCGGGCTCTACCTCCAGGATCGGGCGCAGGACCTGCTGGAGGTGGCGGATGTGGGGGTGACGGTGAGCCCCGAGCCCTGCTTCGCCATCTACGGCGCCTTCGCGTCGCTGACGCCGGCGGGGGTGGCCTACGTGGATGGCCGCTTCTTCGGCCTCGGCGGCGGGCAGTTTTTCGGCCTGGGCGCGGGCACGTGGGGCTCCACGCCCTTTTACCTCGCCGCCGCCGGCATGCTCGTGTGGGGCTACGAGGAGCTCGGCTGGCAGCAGTTCGACCTCAAGGACATGTCCACGGTTCACTGCCAGGATGTTGGGCTGGCGGGCCTCTTCATCGCGCCGCAGGGCCGGCCCGGTCCCGTGCCGTCATGACGGCACTACCTCCACGTGGTTCACGTGGGCTTCGTGGGGAACCTGAACTACTTCGAGGCGCTGGACTTCGTGCTGGGCTTCGCGGGCATTGACCTGTGCGGCGACGACGGCGTGCTGCTGGGCAAGTGGCCCGACCAAACGTATGAGGAAGCCGCCGACGCGGCGTTCGAGTTCGAGGACATGCGCCGCCAGTTCCTCGAACAGCCGAGGCGAAGATAGCGCCGGGGCCGGAGAGCGGCCTGCGCTCCAGAGCAGACCGTGAGGCAAGGCCCACGCGCATCCCGTTCGTAGTGCGGGCTTCAGCCCGTATTCGAGGGGATGCAGGCTGAAGCCCGCACAACAAGCGGGTGCGACGCGGTCTTGCGCCAAGGCGGCAGCTCCCGTTCTCCCGGGCCGGGCGACCCGTGTGCAGGAGCCCTCCATGACCGCGCCAAAGGCCGCGCTCGCGTTCGGCCTGCTCATCCTGTCCCAGGGCTGCACCTACCTCCAGCACCGCGCCGAGGATGCGGTGGACATGCTGGACGTGGGCCTCACGTGGTCGAACGAGCCGGGCTTCGCCCTCTACTCGAACACCCCGATCCTGCTGCCGATCGGCTGGAGCTGCGTGGACGGCTACGTGGCCGGCATCGGCGGCGGCGTGGCAGGCATGACCTCGCACTACCATCACTGCACGGGCCTGCTTCTTTGGGGCGAGGAGGAGACGGCGTGGCACCAGTACGACGTGCGCAAGCCGGCCACCCTCAACCACCAGGGCGTCGGCCCCCTGGCCGCGCTGATCGGTCCCTACGGCAACGCCGCCTACGTGCCCGCGTGGACCAACTACCTCCATCTCGGGTATGTGGGCGTGCTGTTCAACATGCGCTACATGGACTTCATAGACTTCCTGCTCGGCTGGTTCGGGGCGGACCTGGCGCAGGACGACGGCAGGGCCACGCACCAGTGGCCGTGGGAGGAGAAGCCGCAGCCGCGGGCCGGGGCGCTCAGTGCGCCGCCCGGCCGGTGAGGGCGAGGGGGGCGGGCCGAGCGGGCTCTTTGCCTGCATAGTACTCGGCGATCTTCCGCATGGTGGCGGTCTTGTGCAGGCCCCAGGCGCAGGTGGGCACGCAGCGGGCCTGGCCCTCGACGGGGTCGTAGTAGGCGAAGGCGGTGGGGCATTGCTCGAGGCGATCGGTCTCGATGTTGCCCATGTCCTCGAAGGGCAGAATGACGAGCTGGAAGCTGCCCTGGACGTTGGTGTGGCGGGCCATGAGGTCGCGGGTGCGCCGCCCGAGTATGAAGCCGAAGGGCAAGGCGAGGGCGTGGAGGAAGCGGCCTGCCGCGCTCTTGCCCTTGAACACGCGGTCCTTGCGCGCGTGGCGCCAGGTGAGGCGGGCCATGGCCAGAAAGGCGCGAGTCTGGAGCCAGAAGCGGCGGAAGCCGACGGGCTTGCGGTCGGGGGGCATCTTGCGGGCGAGGCGTTCGTCGCAGGCGGCCAGGTCGCGGGCGAGGTCGAAGAGGCTGCCCTTGAGGTAGTGGCTGATGGGCCAGAAGCGGGCGCCGTCGGAGACGAGCATGTACATGCTCTCGCAGTTGGGGTGCGCGCCGAGGAAGGGCAGCGGCTTGACCCGCAGGGCGGCGAGAAGGTGCTTGATGCGGCCGAGGAACCCGGCGGGGAGGAACTCCACCTTGTCGTCGGGGAACACGTCGGCGACGAGCTGCTCGAGGTCCTCGGTGGTCGTGCGCTCGGGCACGTAGGGGAAGTGCGCGGTGTCCCACGTGTGGGCGAGGGGCATGAAGTAGATGGCGCGGATGGCGTCGCGGCGGTCGTGGCAGAACTGGAAGAGGTCGGCGAACTCGTGGTCGTTGAAGCCGCGGGCGGCGAGGGTCATCATGACGACCTTGGCGCCGCCGATGCGGCGGATGTTCTCGATGGCCTGCTGCTTCTTTTCGAGGGCCTTGGGGGCGTTGCGCAGCACGCGGTAGGCCTCGGGGTTGGCGCCGTCGTAGGCGATGTTGATGGTGGCTTTGGTCGCGATGAGCTGGCGGCAGTAGGCCTCGTCGGCCAGGCGGATGCCGTTGGTGACCACGCGGGTGGGCAGGCCGAACGACTTGGCGCAGGCGATGATCTCGAAGAGGTCCTTGCGCACCGTGGGCTCGCCGCCGAAGAGCTGAATCGAGGGCTTGGGGTCGAGCGAGCCGAGGTACTCGAAGACCTTCTGGAAGTACTCGAGGGGCGGCTCGAAGAGGAAGCCCATGCTCGGCGTGTTGTTGATGCAGCAGGGGCAGTTGAGGTTACAGCGGTTCGTGATGTCCACGAACACCAGGTTGGGCACGCGCGAGTGGTGGCAGCCCACGCAGTCGAGCTGGCAGCTCCGGTAGTCGAAGGGCGCGCCCAGGGCGCGCTTCTGCTGGTAGCGGGCGGCGTCGGACGAGATGAGCGTCTCGGTCGGCCCGCAGTCGGGGCAGGACTTGACGAGCAGCATCTTGCCGTCGCGCTCGGCGGGTTGGGCGGCCACGAGCTTGTGGCACGAGTTGCAGAAGGCGCGGTTCATGGCCTCCAGTATAGGAGATGGGCCGCGCCGGCGCAAACGGAGGTGTGGAGGTGCGGGATTGATCTCGCCTGGCCACGGCGCTATGATGCCTCGTGAGGGAGCGGCCTGAGGGGGACTTGCCATGTCGCATCGCGCGTGGTGTCGGCTGTCTGCCGTGGGTCTGCTGTTCGCCCTGACGCCGGCGGCGTGGGCCGCGGCGGCCAAGGCGCCCCAGTGCGCCCAGTGCCGCGACACGGGGCGCGTGCCCTGCCCTCTCCACGACCGCGCCAGCGCCCGCTACCAGGCCTTCTGTTCGGCATGCCCCGAGCCGGCCTGCTGCAAGGGCGTGGGCTGGAAGCCTTGCCCGCGCTGCGCCGACGAGGCGACACGCAAGCGCTTCGACGCCGTGGCCGCGCTCTACGCCAAGGAGCGCGAGGGCAGCGGCTTCTATCCCTACGGGGCGGACTTCCTTCGCACGGCCTCGGAGCACTTCCGCTTCAAGGCCGCTGCCGCGCCGCACAAGGAGTGCCACGAGTATCACGCCGCCGCCGAGAAGGCGTTCTCGCTCTTCCGCAAGGTCTTCGGCGAGCAGGCCGTGGATGAGCTGAAGTGGGACGAGAAGGGCCACTTCCTCATCCTGGCCTCGCGCGAGCAGTACCACAAGTTTCTCGACTGGTATTACGAGCAGCACCCCAATGCGAATGCGAACGAGAAGGACTTCCTGCGCGAGGGGAGCGGGGTGCGGATGATTTCGGACCGCCTCCAGGTGCTCATCGGCGACCCGGCGTACGGAGCACGGGACGACAAGGACAGCCTGCTCCACCGCATCGCCCACGCGGCCGGCCACCTGGCCATCGAGAACCACAAGGTGCACGGCAACACGCCCGACTGGCTGGACGAGGGCTGGGCCGCCCGCTCGGAGATCGAGGCGCTGCGCGAGCCGCAGGTCTACTGCGTGGAGTATTCGAGCCCGGGCGTCGGCGAGCGCAAGCCGAAGGAGTGGCGCCAGATCGTCCGCGAGGCCCTCCGAGCCAAGAAGGCGCCGACTCTCGAGAAGCTCTTCGAGATGAAGGTGGGCGACATGCACGCCGTGGAGTGGGCCACGGCGCTCAGCCTCGTCACCTGGCTCCTCGAGCAGGGCCAGCCCAGCTTCGCGCGGATGGTGGACGCGATCAAGGACGGCCAGGCGTCGAAGGCGGCCGTCGAGGCGGCCCTGGGGAAGGACCTGGCCGCCATCGAGAAGGCCTGGCAGCGCTGGGCGCTGTTCCACTGAGGTCAGAGCAGGCCGGCGGCGGCGAGGGCCTGGCGTTCGGCGCGGCGCATGCGGCGGCGGTCGGCGGGATCGTGATCGTCGTAGCCGAGCAGGTGCAGCACGCCGTGCGCCGTGTAGAGCGCGATCTCCCGGGCGACGGGGATGCGGCGGCGAGCGGCCTCGGCGATGGCCTTCTCGACCGACACGATCACCTCGCCGAGAAGGCGGACGGCAGCAGGCTGGGACGGGTCGCAGAGGGGAAAGGCCAGCACGTCGGTGACGTGGCCGTGGCCGAGATACCGGGCGTTGAGCGCGCGGATTTCCGCATTGTCCACGTAGCAGAGGCTCAGGTCCGCCGGCACCTCGTGCTCGATCAGCAGGCGCCGGCACAGGGCGCGGAGGGCCCTTCGGTCGAGGGGGGCGAGGCGCTGGCGGTTGACGATGCCGATGGTCATGGCTTGGGGAGCTTCGCCAGGGCCTCCTTGGCGCGGTCCACGTACTCCAGGATGCCGAAGTTGGCGATGATCTTGTTGTAGATTTCGCGCGCCTTGTCGTACTCCTGCTTGCCCACGTGGTACTGGGCCTGCTGGTTGAGCTTGGCGTATTCGAGGCGCGCGAGCTGGCGGATCTCGGTGGTCTTGGTGTCGTAGTTCTGGAGTACCTCGCGGCGCATGGCATCGCTGGAAGACTTCGAGTACTTTTGCCGGTACTCGTTCCAGGTCTCGATCGCTTTGCCGAACTGGTATTGGGGGAGGTACTTGGCCTTGACCTCGGTGGCCACGGCGTTGGTGTCAATCTTCATCTGCTCGCGCTGGAGGCGGGTGGGCAGCCCGCGAATCGTGGCCCGCAGCCAGTCGAGCGTCTTGGGCGAGTCGCTGAACTCGCGTTCGAGGGCCTGGTAGCGCTTGCGCCAGGCCTCCACGTCAATGTCGCCGCCCTGTTCGAGGCGGCGGGCGATGTCGGCCTCCAGCGCCTTGTCCACCTCTTGAATCCTGGTGCGGGCGGCGGCGTGGCGGGCCTCGATCTGGATGACGTCCTGGAACTTGCGGATCTCGTCGTCCATGGAGCGGACGTATTGGGCGGCGGCGGCGCCCTGGGGGTGGTCGGGGTACTGCTCGGCCACGGCGGCGTAGGCGGCCCGGGCCTTCTGGAGGTGGGCGAGCATCTCCTGCCCGAGGGCCTCGCTGGGGTGGGCGAGGAACTGTTTCTTGCCCTCGGTGAAGGCTTTGATCGAGACGTCGGCGACCTTGGCGGCTTCGGTGAACCTGCGGGCGGCGGAGCCGCGGGCGCTGGAGCGTGCGAGGAGGGCGCCGATGAGGACGGCTCCCGCGGCGGCCACGGCGCCGATGGCGATGTAGAGGCCGGTGCGGGTGCGCTGGGCGCGAGCCCGGGTGCGCTCGGAGGCGTCGCGGGCGCGCGACTCGAGTTCCTCCTTGGCCGCCAGGGCGGTGCGGAGCGCGCGGATGCCGGCCTCGGCGCTGGGGAACGGCTCGCCCTCGATGCCGGCCAGCCGCTCGACCACCTGGGCCACGTCGCGTCGGATGCCGGACGCGACGGTGCGGATGCGGGGGAGCTGGGCCGGGGCGGTGGAGCCGGGCTCGAGCGCCCACTCGATATCGTGCACCTTGCCGCCCGTGAGCATGGCGTAGAGCAGCACGCCCACGGCGGTGTTGACGTAGCGATCGTCGAGCACGGGGGCGTTGGGCGGGCTGAACGACGGGGGCAGGAGTTTCACCTCGCCGCGCTTGGTGATGATCACGCGGTTGGCCGAGAGGCGCCAGCCGGGCACGTTGCGGGCGTTGCCGAAGCGCAGGGCCTCGGCCACCTCGATGGCCACGCGGATGGCGTCGGCCGTCGGCACCTTCTGATGGGCGCGGAAGAGTTCGCCCAGGCTCTGGCCCTCGACGAACTCCATCGCGCAGAAGTGCACCCCGCCGTCGGTGTTCACGTCGTAGATGCTGGCGATGTTGGCGTGGTGGAGCTGGGCGGCGTAGCGGGCCGTCTTGTGGAAGCTCTCGGTGGTGAGGGCCTCGACGTCGGGGCTGAGCACCTTGAAGGCGACCAGGCGGCCCATGGCGGTGTGGTTGGCCTTGTAGGTCGAGCACAGGCGCCCGGTGGCGACCCGCTGGAGGATCTGGTGCCCGGCGATCTCGCGTCCCACCAGGGGGTCGGCCGCGGCGGCCGGGGGCGGCGTGGCGGAGGCGGCGGGGGGCGGCGTGTTCGCAGCGGGCGCCGCGGGCCGTTGGGGAGCGCCGCGCCGAGGGGAGGGGCCGCGCCGTGGCGAGGGGTTCAGAGCCATGGGACCGATGCGCCTCCTGGGCCGTGTGGTCAACGGGTCGGCAGGGTGGGCTCCTTGAACGAGTGGAGCCCGTGCACGTTGCCCTCGATCTGAGCGGAGGTCGAGCGCGGCTCGAAGCGCAGGTCGCCGCTGGCGAGCGCGGCGTGGAGCGCCGGCAGGTCGCGGCAGCCGGTCTTCTGCATCGAGTCGCGCACGCCTTGCACCAGGTAGGGGATGAAGGTGGTGAGCGAGCCGCGGTCCACCACGGTGCCGCTGACCCCGTGGGGCACGGGGATGCGGGTGGTTTGCGAGAAGTAGCGCTTGTCGCCGCCCTCGAGCTGGGCCTCGATGGAGCCCATGCCGCGGTAGCGCTTGACGCGCACGTTGCCCTCGTAGAAGTACTCGCCGGGGGCCTCCACGGTGCCGGCCAGCAGGTAGCCGAGCATCACGGTGTCGCCGCCGAGGGCCAGCGCCTTGCAGATGTGGCCGCTGGAGGTGATGCCGCCGTCGGCGATGACGGGGATGCCGCGCTCGTGCGCGGCCCGCGCGCAGGCGTAGACGGCGGAGGCCTGGGCGCGGCCGATGGCCGTGGTGACCTGGGTGATGCAGATGGAGCCCGGCCCCATGCCGATCCGCAGGGCGTCGGCCCCGGCGTCCATCAGGTGCTGGCATTGGCGCCGCGTCACCACGTTGCCGGCCACCACGTCGAGCTGCGGGTAGTTCGCCTTGATGTGCTCGATCATCCGGATCTGGTGCACGGAGTCGCCCTGGGAGGAGTCGATCACGATCACGTCCGCCCGCTGCTTCACCAGCTCGGCCAGGCGCTCGCGGTCGGGGTCGCGGGTCGAGATGGCGGCGCCGACGAGGAGTTGCTTGTCGGCGCCTTTGGTCGCGAGCGGGTAGTCTTCGTTCTTGCGCAGGTCGGTGCGTGCGACGAGCGACACGAGGCGGCCCTGGGCGTCCACGATCGGCAGCTTGCCCTTCTTGCTCTGGCGCAGGATGCGGTTGGCCTCGCGGAGCGTGATGCCCTTGGGCGCGGTCACCAGGTCGGTGGTCATCACCTCGCGGAGCGGCTTCGTGCGGTCGCGCTCGAAGTCAATGTCGCGATTGGTCACGATGCCCACCAGGCGGGTGTTGAGCGTGCCGTCCTCGGTGACCGGGATGCCCGAGTAGCCGTGTTCCTTCTTGATGCGGTCCACGTCGGCGATGCGGTGGTCGGGCGAGAGCACGACGGGGTCGGTGATGAAGCCGTTCTCGAAGCGCTTGACCCGCCGCACGTGCTCGCACTGCTGCTCGACGGTGTTGTTGTAGTGGATGATGCCAATGCCGCCGAGGAGCGCGAGGCCGATGGCCATCGAGCTCTCGGTCACGGTGTCCATGGGCGACGACACGATGGGGAGCTGGAGGTTGATGCGCCGCGTGAGGCGCGTGGCCAGGCTCACGTCGTCGAGGGCGAAGGAGATGTGTCCGGGGAGGATGTTGATGTCGTCGTAGGCGAGGCCGCCGTATTTCTCGAAAAGACTTTCCGCGTCGTAGCCATCGGGCTTCATGCGGGTGTTTCCTGCCGGTGTCGGGAACGAGGGAGCCGAGCCGGCTCTGGCAATCGAGAATACAACAAGCCGCTTGAGATGTCAAACGGCGGGCGTGTCCCGGGGTGCGTCGGCGGGCGGCTCGGCGGGACGTCGGCGCTCCAGGTCGGCCCGGGCCGCTACCAGCAATGCGCCGCCGCCCACCACGGCCACGCCGCCAAGCACCTGGAGCCCGGTGAGCGTTTCGCCGAGCAGCACGGCGGCGCCGGCGTACGTGACGAACGGCGTGGCCAGCAGCAGGCCGCTGGACACGACGGGGCCAAGGCGGTGAATCCCCCGATAGTACAGCACGTGCCCGAGCGCAATGCCCATCAGGGCCGACCCGACCATGGCCAGCCAGGCGATGCCGCTCGCCTGCGCGAGGGCGGAGGGCCGCCCGAACACGGCGGCCAGGGCGAGGAGGCCGCCCGTGGTGTACAGGCTGATCACGCCGAAGCTCAGGCGCACGGGGTAGCCTGCCATGCAGAGCCGCACGCTCACCGCGTAGCCGCCCCAACAGACCGTGGAGAGGAGGAGGATGGCCATGCCCGTGGGCGTGATGCTGCCGGCCTTCGAGAGGCCCCCTGCGAACATCCCGGCCACGCCGGCCAGGCAGAGCGCGGCGCCGGCGATGAAGCGCCGCCGACGCACGAGCCGCCGCTCCTCGGCGATCAGCAGCACGCCGAACAGCAGGGTGAAGAGGAACGAGAGCCTCAGCGTGAAGCCGATGGCGGGGGCCGACGCATAGGCGGGGCTGATGCCGTAGGTTTCCTGCGCCACCACGTTGATGGCCGAGGGGATCAGCGCGTCGCGCCAGACGTTGCGCCCGGGCGCGCCGCCATGCCGCGGCCGCCTTCCCAGCACCACCACGACCGGCAGCCAGAACACGGCGGCGACCAGATAGCGCACGGCGTTCACCGCCCACGGGTCCAGCCCCTGGTCGGCGACGAAGTACCGCAGGAAGATCGGGATCGCGCCCCAGAAGACCATGGCCGCCAGCAGGCAGGCCACGGCGGAGACGCGACTGCCTTGGGGGTGGTTCATGGGCGAAGAGGGTCCGGGAATCGGCGGCCAGTGGCGGATGGCCGCCTGGCGCGGGCCACCCCGCCACCTGCCCCTCACGCCGTCGGGTTCGGCACGTAGCTGGCCCGGCAGCGCTTGAGGTAGTTGAGGCCGGCCACCTGCCCGGTCATTTCCAGTTCGCCGCGATAGACGGGGTCGTGCCAGCCCTCAATGTCAATGGAGCCGGCGAAGCCCCCGCGGCGCAGCTCGCTGATGATGTCGGTCCAGTTGCTGTCACCGAAGCCGGGCGTGCGGTGGAAGGCGAACGTGTGCGGGCCGACCACGCCGTGCTCGCGCACGACGTCCCAGAGCACCGTGGCGTCCTTGCCGTGGAGGTGGAAGATCTTCTTGACCCACTTGCGGAGCTGGGGCATGGGGTCAATGAGCTTCACCATCTGGTGGCAGGGCTCCCACTCCAGGCCGATGTTGTCGGAGGGGATGGCGTTGAACATCATCTCCCAGGCGGCGGGGCCGTGGGCGATGTTCCAGTCGCCGCGGTGCCAGGTGCCGCCCATGTCGCAGTTCTCGAAGGCCAGGCGCACCCCCTTGTCCTTCGCCCGCTTCGCGAGGGGGCCGAAGACCTGGGCGTAACGGGGCATGGACTCGTCAATCCGCTTGTCCACCACGCGGCCGGCGAAGCCGCACACGAGGTCGGTGCCGAAGAGGTGGGCGGCGTCAATCAGTTTCTTCCAGCCGTCGCGGGTCTCGCGGGCCTTCTCGTCGTCCATCAGCGGGTTGCCGAAGACCCCGAGCGAACTGATCACCACGTCGGTGCCCGCGAGGGCATCCTTCACTTCCGCGGCCAGCTTCTTGAGGTTCGTGTCGCCGAGCGTCTGCCAGAAGGTGATCGAGAAGCTCTCGAAGCCGTGGGGTAGAATCTGGCGAATGTAGTTCGCCGTCCCCGCCCCGCCGCTGACCAGCGTGCCGATGCGGATGGGTTCGTGATACACGGAAAGGCTCCTTTCTTCCTCGGTGGTTGCCCCACTCGTCGCACACGTCCGACAGGTCAAGCTCACATCACGCGGACCGGCACGCGCCGGCCCTGCTTGTTGCTTTCGATGGCGGCGAAGACCATGGCCAGGCTCTTGATGTTGTCGTGGCACTCGGTCTGGGGCGCGACCCCGGTGCGGAGGAAGGCGAGCATCTCGCGCAGGGCGCCGTGCATGCCGCCGAACTTGACGACGGGCTTGGCGACCTTGAGGGGCGCCTTCTCGCGGTGGAAGCCCTCCTTGCCCACGACCACCTCGCCGCGCGGCTCCTGGTCGCCCTCGTAGAGGAGGGTGCCCTTGGTGCCGATGAAGCGCCAGTCGCCGTTCCAGCTCGTGTGGCAGCCCTCGGCGCACCAGCTTCCGCGATAGGTGAAGATGACGCCGTTCGACATCTCGAAGATGGCGGAGGCGGCCACGTCGCCCTTGTACCACGAGCCCTTGGGGTTGAACTCCTTGCAGTAGACCGCCACGGGGTCCACGCCGGTCATGAAGCGGCACAGGTCGAAGTGGTGGATGGACATGTCGAGGATGAGGGGGCTGGGCATCTCGTCGCGGAAGCCGCCGAAGTGGGCGCCGATGTAGAAGTCGCAGTTCACCGTCGTCAGCGTGCCCACGCGCGGCACCGTCTTCTTCACCGCCACGTGCTTCGCATCCCAGCGGCGCGACTGGCTGACCATGTAGAGCTTGCCCGTCTCCTCGGCGGCT
Organism: Planctomycetota bacterium; assembly: GCA_035384565.1. Lineage (NCBI taxonomy): Bacteria > Pseudomonadati > Planctomycetota > Planctomycetota bacterium. Next base: position 12,033 of record DAOOIT010000100.1, read on the forward strand.
TTGACCATCTGGCGGGCCTCGGCCATCGAGGAGGCCATGGGCTTCTCGCCGATCACGTGGCAGCCGGCCCGCAGCGCCGTGCACGTGACCGCGCAGTGCGCCTCGGGCACCGTGAGGTCCACCACGAAATCGGGCTGGTGCTTGGCCAGCGTGGCCTCGAGGTCGGTCGAGACTTCGGCCTTGAGCTGGTACTTCTCCACCTGGGCCTTCGCCGCCTCGGGGCGGAGGTCCACGACGGCCAGCACCTCCACCTTCTCCTTCGCCAGCGGCGGGAACCAGGCATTCGAGATGCCGCCCGCGCCGACCACCACGCAACGTTCACGCGACATTCGCCTGTCTCCTCGCAACTGTGGGCGGGGCGTCCCGGCCCCGCGAAGCGACTGATCAGGGATGCGTAGTATGCCGGAATCGCACCGCAGAATCAAGTTGACGCCGCGGCCCCCGCATGCCACTATAGTGGACACGCCTCCAACCGCGAAAGGAACCTGACGGATGGATGAGAAGCTGGCGCGAATGAGACCCGACAAGGCCCCTGCGTGGCGCACGCTGGTGAAGCTGGCCAGGAGGCCGTTCGATCTGGCGGCCTCCGACGCCCTGTCGCCACGACGAATCAACACGATGAAGTCCGAGGCTGCCGGCCTTCGCCTCCTCTACGCCACCGAGCGCGTCACGCCCGACGTCCTGCAAGCGCTCCAGGAGTTGGCGAGCCAGACGCAGGCGGTCGGCCAGTTCGCCCGGATGATGCGCGGCGAGGTGATGAACGAGATCGTCGGCCACCCCTCCGAGCGGCGCCAGGTGCTCCACACGGCCAGCCGCAACGTCTTCGACGACCTGCCCTGTAAGCACGACGCTGCGCAGGCCGAGGCCACGGGCAAGGCCAGGGCGCAACTCGCCCGCCTCAAGGACTTCCTGAGCGAGGTCGAGCGGGAGGGGCGGTTCACCGACCTCGTGCAGGTGGGCATCGGCGGCTCGGACCTCGGCCCGCGCGCGCTCTACATTGCCCTCAAGGCCTTCTGGAAGAAGGGCCGACGAGTCCACTTCGTATCGAACGTGGATCCCGACGACACCGCGGCGGTGCTCGATGGCCTGGACCTCTCGCGCACGCTGGTGTGCGTCGTATCCAAGAGCGGCACGACCCTCGAGACGCTCACCAACGAGCGACTCGTCGCCGCCCGCTTCGAGCGGGCCGGCCTCAAGCCCAAGGACCACTTCGTCGCCGTCACCGCCGAAGGCAGCCCGATGGATGACCCGGCGAAGTACCTCCGCAGCTTCCACATGTACGACTACATCGGCGGACGCTACAGCGCCACTTCGATGGTGGGCGGGGTGGCACTCGGCTTCGGGCTGGGATACGACAGCTTCCTCGAAATCCTCCGCGGCGCACGCGAGATGGACCTCAATGCCCTGAACCCCAACGCCCGGAAGAACCTGCCGCTTCTCGCGGCGCTGCTCGGCATCTGGAACCGCAACTTCCTCGGCTACGAGACTCTCGCCATCCTGCCCTACAGCCAGGTGCTCAGCCGCTTCGTCGCTCACATCCAGCAGCTTGATATGGAGAGCAACGGCAAGCGGGTGGACCGCTGCGGCCGACCCGTGCCCTACGCCACAGGCCCCATCGTGTGGGGCGAGCCGGGCACAAACGGCCAGCACGCCTTCTACCAGCTCATCCACCAGAGCGAGACCATCGTGCCCTGCGAGTTCATCGGCTTCCGCCAGAGCCAACTGGGCGAGGACCTGGAGGTTGAGGGCACGACCTCCCAGCAGAAGCTCGTCGCCAACCTCCTCGCTCAGTCCGTCGCCCTCGCCACGGGCAAGCGCGACGACAACCCCAACAAGGTCTTCCCCGGCAACCGCCCCAGTTCGCTCCTCATCGCCGACCGGCTCGCCCCGCGCACCCTCGGCGCGCTCCTGGCCTACTACGAGAACAAGGTGGCGTTCCAGGGCTTCATCTGGAACATCAACTCCTTCGATCAAGAGGGCGTGCAGTTGGGCAAGCTCCTCGCCAACAAGTTCCTCGCCCACTTCAAGGGCGCCCCCAACGCCCTCGGCCCGGGCGAGCGCGCGCTGCTGAAGGCGGCCGGCCTGGCCTGAGCCAGGCTGAGGCAACGTCGGTTGACTTCGCTGCGCGGGAGCGGCATGATGATGGGTGAAGGAGGCATGCGATGAAACTCGAGCTTGACCTTCCCCCGGAGTCTTTTTCGGCACTTCGGGTCAACCCCGAGACCTTCCTCAAGGAGATGCGGCTGGCGGCAGCTGTGAAGTGGTACGAGGTCCGTCGCATCTCTCAGTCCAAGGCCGCCGAGATCGCCGGCGTCAGCCGCCACGAGTTCCTCGAAGCCCTCGCCCGCTTCGGCGTCTCTCCGTTCCAGACAACGGTTGAGGAACTGACCGATGAGGTGACGCGTGGCTAGCGTCTGGGTCATCAACGCGGCCCCGCTGATCTTCCTCGGGAAGATCGGGCACCTGGAACTCCCCAATCGCCTTGGGTTTGAGGTGATCGTGCCAGAGGGCGCGGCGTGGGAGATCAAGCAGGGGCCTGAATGGGATCCCGCTCGCCAATGGCTGCAAGGGCCTGGGCACCACCTCATCCACCCCGTGGGTACCGTCACGCCGGCGATTGCGGCTTGGGACCTCGGTTTGGGAGAGAGCCACGTACTTCAGCTCTACCTGGGCAGATCGGAACGGGAAGCGGTCGTGGATGACCGGGCTGCCCGGGATTGCGCGCAGTCGCTGGGATTGCCCTTCCGAGGCACGCTCTCCGTCCTCGCACTGGCCAAGCAGAAGGGACTCATTGCCGCCGTCCGGCCGTTGGTCGAGGAACTGGTGGCGAAGGGCTTTCGCATCGCCAAGCCCGTTGCGGACCGCGTGCTGGAGCTGGCAGGAGAGTAGCGCCTGCTGTGTCGCTGTGCGGGATACAGGGAGCCACGGCATGCCGGACTGCTTGGGTCATCGAAGTTTCGTGCAGGGCGCCATCAATGCCGCGGCGGGTCTTGGCGTTGCGGCCAAGGCGGCCGGGGCCGAGGGGCCGGCGCCGAGCGACATGGTGCGGGTGGGCTTCATCGGCGTCGGGCCCATGGGGAGCGGACACCTGGATGCGCTGTCCAAGCGGCCCGAGGTCTACGTGTCCGCCATCTGCGATGTGGCGGAGAAGAAGGTCGAAGCCGCCATCGCCCGTTGCGGCGGAAGGCCGAAGGGCCACCGCGATTTCCGCCGCCTCCTCGACCAGCCGGACGTGGACGCCGTGGTCATCGCCACCCCGCCCCACTGGCACGCGATCATGGCGGTGCACGCCGCCCAGGCGGGCAAGGACTTCTATGTCGAGAAGCCGATGACGCTCACCGTGGGCGAGAGCCAGGCCATCGTAGCCGCCGCGCGCCGCTACAACCGCGTTACCCAGGTCGGCACGCAAATCCACGCGGGGGCCAACTACCGCCGCGTGGTCGAGATCGTCCGCTCGGGCGTCCTCGGCCACGTCAACCTCGTCCGCACCTTCCTCAACTCGTCCGAGGGACGAAGAGGTTGCGGCCAGTCGGCCAATGCGCCCGTGCCGCCCGACCTGGATTGGGAGATGTGGGTGGGCCCCGGGCCGATGCGCCCCTACAACCCCGCCATCGTGCGCGGCGCGGGCAGCGGCCACTGCTGGTTCTGGGACTACTCGGGCGGCTGGATTCCCGGAATGGGCCCGCACATCGTGGACCTGCCGGTCTGGGCGCTGGACCTCCCGCTGCCCAACCACGTCTCGTGCTCCGGCGGTCGCTTCCTGATCAACGACTGCGGCGACGTGCCCGATGTGCAGGAGGCCCTCTTCCGCTACCCTGACCGCGTGATGACCTGGATGATGAACCTGTCGAACGCCTACGGCTTCGATCTTCAGGGTGCCGGCGGCCCGGGCCGCCGCCTCGGCGTCTACTTCCACGGCGAGCACGCCACGCTCTACAGCGACTACGGGACGCACAAGATCGTGCCCGAGGCCGACCCCAAGCAGCCGCTCCCGTTGCCCGGCCCCTCGCTCCCGCCCACGCCGGGCCACCACGCCGAGTGGCTCGCCTGCATCAAGAGCCGCCAGCAGCCGAGCTGCAACGTCTTCTATCACCACCGCGTCAACGTCCCGCTTTGCCTCGCCAATCTCTCTTACGCCATTGGCCGCTCGGTGGAGTTCGACCCTGTGAAGGAAACCATCGTCGGCGACCCCGAGGCCGCCAAGCTCCTCGCCCCCGTCTATCGCGAGCCGTGGACCCTCGGTTGACGCCCGCCTTGCCTGCAAAGTGTACACCACAGGTAGTAGTTCTCCCGGCACGGAACCACAAGATATTCTAAGTGTCCCAGACTCTCCCAGACTTCCCGGCTTGTGGGGTGGCCGGTCCAACACAGGCATTTCCCAAGGGTCACCGTCGGGGCGCGAACCCTTCTTGCATTCCGGCTCCGGCGGCGTATACTCGTGCCGGAAGTGAGGCGATGGCACGTTCGCCTCTAGGAGCCTGTCCAAGAATCCCCGTGGGCTGCGTTGCCGGCGCCAGCGGGGCGG